>JBIPMZ010000351.1:0-2715 GCA_044376165.1 Cyanobium sp. | reverse complement strand
TATTTATCTAAGATCTACAGCGAAGTCAAGCAAAGACCGAGATACATAATTTCACATACGATTGGGGGCCACGCCAGTATTTCAAAGGACCATCGATAACAATTTTCTCACCGTACAATCGATTAGCATCAACTCATGCCGCCTGATTTTGGTTTCAGGTTTATTTTTACACAGTTGACGGGCGCTTCTCTAAAGTCATGAACCAACATTACACGCCCTCGCGAAGCGTCTGAACCCGCTTTGAAACCAGCATATTCAGGCACTCTCTCGTTACTCAAAACAAACCACTTCGCATCTATACCTTTAACCGTTTGCATATATCCTCCGCCGTGGAGATACCAAGGCGAAAAAATGTTCGCGCCTTCCACGCAGACATTCATTGACTGCTCAATGCGTACGCGGTTTTCTTCGATCACGGAAAAGACGCGCAGATTGTCTTCCGCAACGCGATCGTACCAAGCTGCGATTCCTTGCCGACCCTTGTAGCCGGCCAACGAAAACAGCAAAGCTACGGCAATAATAACCACGCTGGGCTTAGCAAATATAACCAATTTCTTGTTACTCGGTTCATGGGCTTTTGTTTCGCTCAGTATTGCATAGAGTGCCGCTAGAATAAACGGTAACCAAAGTATTTCGTAGTACGGATAAACGTGATTCGGCAAGAGGCAATACGGTAACATCACCGAAAAAGCTGCCGCTAGCAGATAAAATCCTGAATGAACGCGCTTTTCTCGAATTGATCGGCCTATCGTCCAAAATATCAGGAATACCGCCAATACAGTGATGCAGATACCCGATGATCTCATGGCTGGATGCCCGGACCCTGTCAGGTAGATCCAAGCGGTACTGAGTATTGATATCGGATTGATGTTCACAAAGTATGTCGATGACTCATCCTTCACCCCAAGAAACGAGGAGTCAGCCAGGATTTTGGCAGCCAAAATCAGAAATACGGAAGTAAAGGAAAAGAAAGAAAGAGCGGAAAGATGAAGCCGTAATGTTGGTCTCCATCGATATACAGCATAGACTATTGTCACAGCGTAAAGGAGTACAAATCCCTCCTTCGCCAAAGTTGAAGCTGTTATGCACAACCCTGAGAACAATAACCAGAACACTTCCATAGTGCGGCTCTGGTCATATTTTCCAGCCTTTACTGCCTTGATCGCAATAACCGCTGACAAAACACCCAAGCATCCTGATAGAAGTTGAGTTAGTACCCCCATATATCTGGTGTTCTCCACTGACATTGGAGAGGCATAAATAGAAATTCCATACATAACCATGAAGAGGCGGCTCAACTTATGTTCAGTCACCTGCTGCAACAGCACCCAGCATAGAAAAACATATGTAATCGCCAGAGCTCTTACAGTCCATGCCAGCCACTCCGGCCCAGCACCTGACAAGACGCTCATCAGGAAATACGACAAAGGTCTGATCCAAGTCAGCTGAAAGGGCTCACCCGCAGCAGCGTAAAGGCTGTAATCATCGTGATGCACTGGCACTGATGACGGGGGAACGTCTGATACAGAGCTGTAGGCGCTGAAGTAGAGGATCAGTGCAAGCAAGATCCATCCAACCAAATACTCGGTATGAGGCAAACGCAGACGATATTGCATAATCATGACATCCTCTGTGGCAACCGCGCTGTTCGTCGTCTCCATGGGCAGTCAAGACCAGATGGGCCATGACGCGGCCAAGCCTCAAGTGCCGGTCGAACCCTGACCGAGTCCTGAGCTGCTGCAAATGTGGTCTCTCTCATTGCGCGAATGCCGTGGCCACGCGCTGCATAAGTCCTTCATCCACCCGCCCTGCCAAGGTCTCCAGCTTCACTGTCGCCATCAGCGTCATGTAGCGGGCCTGCGCCAGGTCGCGAAGCACCTGCATGCGCTGCTGCTCGGCGTTGAGCACGTCCACCACCGTGCGCGTGCCGGCCTGCACACTCTTGCGCGCCGAGTCAACGGCCACGTCGGCAGAGAGCACGGCCACCGTGGAGTTGCTGCGCCGCCAGGGTTGACTCTGCCCCCGGCTTCAAGGCGTGACTTCGAAGATCCCCAGTTCGACCCGCTGCCCGCTGGGCTGCAGTTTCAGGTAGACCGGGTACTTGCCCGCCTTGGTCAGCAGTTCGGGCGGCACCTCCGCGCTGCCGGCTTCGTTGGGCTTCAACGCCACGCCCTGCAATCGGGTCTGATCGAACCAGACTTCCGCACTGCCAGCGACATACAGCCCCCGCTGCTCGAACCACAACGCGGAATTGCCGTTGCTCTGCACCGCAAACCCGACCCCGACCTTGGTGCTCTGCGGGCCCCACTTGAGCACCGTGACCGTGGGTGCGGCCACCGGGGAGGCGCCGGGCTCAGGCGCCTTGGAGGGGGTCGAATCCGAGCAGCCGCCCGTCAAGACAAGCCCTACGAAGGCAAGAGCTGAAAGAAAGTATCTGGTGTTGTTCATGATGAAGTTCCAAACGATGACCTGATTATTGAGATTTCCCTCAATGGCGACATCACCTGCGCTGGCGTTTCACGCGAGCCGCTCAACCCAAGCCACCTGGCCTGGAAGACACACCGTCTTCAGATCATATCGGTGACGCGCGAAATCCCGCGCAGCGTTGCCCAACCGGGCCCGCTCGGTCGGCCTGTCCAACAGATCGCAGATTTCCCGCACAAGAGCCTGACCATCAAAGAAATCTACAAGTCGCCCTGTATGGTCATGCTCAAT
>JBIPMZ010000172.1:0-5290 GCA_044376165.1 Cyanobium sp. | reverse complement strand
TGGGGCCACGATTACTTCGGCGACAGCAAGACGGTGGACGTGCACATCCGCTGGCTGCGCGAGAAGCTCGAAGCCAACCCCTCCTCCCCCGAGCACCTGCTCACGGTGCGGGGTTTCGGCTATCGCTTCGGCTGAGTGGGCGCCCTGCTTGCGGCGCTGGTGGGCCTGGCGGCGGGCTGGCTGATGGCCCGACACCTCTCGCCCCCCGTGCCACGCCGCCAGGGCCCCGGCCGCACCCAGCTGCTCCGCTGGCTGGATGCGGCCCCCAGCGGCTGGCTGGTGGTGGATGCCGCGGACACGGTGCAGCTGACCAACGCCCGGGCCGAGCGGATGCTGCAGAGCCCGGGGGCTGCGCTCCTGCGCCAGCCGCCCCTGGAGCGGATCTGTGCGGAACCCCGGCTGCGGGAACTGATCCAGGTGGCCCGGCGCCGGGGTCGCCCCCAGCGGCTGGAGTGGGAGCTGGGGGATCAGGATCTGGAATTGTTCGCCCATCCCGGTGAGGACGGCTGGGTGGCGGTGGTGCTCCAGAACCGCCGCTCCCTGGAGGCCCAGCTGGATCAGCAGGCGCGCTGGGTCAGCGACGTGGCCCATGAGCTCAAGACCCCGATCACCGCCCTGCTGCTGGTGGGCGACAGCCTCGCGGCCCAGGTGAACAGCCGCAATGCCGTGCTGGTGGAACGGCTGCAGCGGGAGCTGACCCGCCTGCAGGAGCTGGTGAGCGACCTGCTGGAGCTCTCTCGCCTCGAGAACGCCCTCCCCGGCCAGGGAATGCGCCCGGAGCCCATCGGGCTGGCGGGATTGGTGGAGCAGGTGTGGCAGGGGATTCGGCCCCTGGCGGAGCAGCGGGGCGTGCGGCTGGTGCTGGAGGAACGCGCCGAGCCACCGGTGACGGTGCGGGCCGATGTTTCGCGGCTGCACCGCGCCCTGCTCAACCTCTTCGACAACGCCGTGCGCTTCTCTCCGGATGGCGCCACGGTGGAGGTGCAGCTGCGCTCTGGGGCGAGCTGGTGCCTGCTGAGCGTGCGCGATCGCGGGCCGGGCCTCAGCGACGAGGATCTCGACCATCTGTTTGAGCGCTTCTATCGGGGCGATCGCGCCCGCGCCCGCAGCCCCCGCGGCGGCAGCGGCCTCGGCCTGGCGATCGTGCAGCAGATCGCCCATGCCCACGGGGGTCGCGTGCAGGCCTCCAACCATCCCGAGGGCGGCGCCCTGTTGGAACTGTTGCTGCCCACCGGGTGAGGGGCGGGATGGCCGCCCTTGGCCTCAGTCGGGCAACCGCACCAACCAGAGCTGGTCCCCCACGATCCAGGGGAGGAGCACCAGCTCGTCAAAGCGCAGTACCCGACCGGATTCCGGCTCCAGCCCCTCCGCCCGAGCCCGGGCCAGGGGCAGGCGCCGCACCTCGATCTCTGCCGGCCCTGCATCCGGAGCGGCGGAGGGGCTGGCTTCCGCGCCCTGCCAGAGGGTTCGCCAGGCCTGCGGGGCTGCCCCCTCCCGGGGACCTGCGGCGGACTGCGGCGGGGGAGGTGGCGGGGGAGGTGGCGGCCGGGGGGGCCGAGCGCTGGTCGGGGCGCTGGGCGCTCGGGCGGCGGGCAGGGCGGGGCGAGAGGCCTTGCGGGCGGGGGGCAGGGCCAGCGGCGGTGGCGGCGGCATCGCCTGCTGTGGTGGCAAGGGCAGGGTCTCCAGGTCGAGAGGCTCGGGCGGCTGGCGGCTGAACACCAGCAGCTCGGGGGTGTCGTCGGCCCGCTGCGGGCGGGTCGGGGGCGGCTGGCGGCGCTGCTGCAGGTGCGCCCCCGCCAGCCAGAGGGCATGCAGGAGAACCGCGGCCAGCAGCGCCAGCCCCAACGGCCCGGCCGCTTTCCCTTGCGGCACCCCCGGAACCCTCATGGCAATTGCAGCTCCAGGGGGAGCGCGCCGCCCTCCAGGGCCTCCAGCCGATCCCGCACCGCCCCCCAGGGCAGGGCGGGATCGGGGATGAGCCGCAGCCGGGGCGGCGAGCCCGGCCGCTGGGCGGCGGCCCGCAACAGGCTGCCCAGCTCCTCCTCACGCACCCGACGGTTCCACAACCGCAGTCCGCCGTCCGCCTGAAGGTGGAGGGCCAGCACCCCCTCGGCCCCCGGCCTCTGCGCCCGGCGCTGGGGCACCGCCACCAAGCCCACGAGCAGGAGCGAAAGCGCCGTGCCCACCAGCCCCAGGCTGAGCCCATCGAGCCAGAGGCCAGCTCGATGGCCGGGGGGTGCGGCGCGCCTCATCGCGGCTGCGGCAGCAGCTCCAGCAGCACCGGGCCGGCGTTGCGCTGGCGCAACCAGCGCAGGGACTCGCTCACCCCCGCCATCGACAGGGCCGCGGAGGGGAGGTAGCGCACCTCCCGCGCGCCTCCGCTGCGGGCCAGGCGCGCGGTGAGGGCGGGGCGGCTGAGGGGGCTGCCGTTTACGTACCAGCGATCCCCGGGGCCCTCCACGATCCGCACCCGTTCGGCGAAGGCGGAGCGCAGGTCGCGGGGGAGGGGACGGGGGGTGCGCTCGGCCACGATTGCGGGGACGGCGGCGACAACCCCGCTCACCAGCAGCGTCAGCCCCACCAGGCAGGAGAGGGCCAGGCTCACGGCAACCCCTCGGCCACCTCTGCCCGTTCGAGCAGCCCCGGAGACCCGGAAGCCTGGAGACGCTCCAGCCGGCCCAGCTGCCAGGAGCGCAGGCCCTGGTTGGTGAGCAGGGTGGTGCTGGCGATCAGGCACACCACCAGCCCCACCAAAGTGCTCATCAACACCTGGCCGTATCCCTGCAGGGAAGCCCCCGGCGGGAGCGTCAGGTCTCGCCCCAGGCTGGAGAGCACCCCCATCAGGGCGAGCACGGTGCCTGTGAGGCCCAGCAGGGGCCCCAACACCGCCGCCGCCTCCAGCAGCGGCTCGCCAAAGCGCATCGCCCGTTCCCATTCCTCCCGCTGAAGAGCGCTGGCCAGCGGCTCGAGGCGAAGGCGCTGCCAACGCTGCCGCCGGCTGGCCCGATGGCGCCACCACTGCACCCACCAGCGAAGCCGATCGAGACTCACCGTGACCACGGCGATCGACAGGGCAAGCAGGGGGAGGCCCGTGGCCAGCGGCATGGCGGCGATGGATGGGCTCACGCCGACCGGGGATAACGGGCGCAAGAAAATTTAGGAGGATCTTGTCGTCTGGCCCGGTGTGCCACTTGCTTGACAACTCTGGAGGCCGAGCCATCCTCCAAGGGGGGAACCTGTTTTGCCGGGCTTGTCCCCGGGCCCCAAAACCCAGCGGCCCGCCTGCTGCCTAGGGTTTGTTCCCCACTTTCCCGTGCCCTCCCCCGCCGTGAGCCCCATCTACGACGACAACAGCCTCAGCATCGGCCGCACCCCCCTCGTGCAGCTCAATCGGGTCACCGAGGGCTGCGGCGCCAGGGTGCTGGCCAAGATCGAGGGTCGCAATCCCGCCTATTCGGTGAAATGCCGCATCGGTGCCGCCATGATCTGGCAGGCCGAGAAGGAGGGGCTGCTCGGCCCCGGCAAGGAGATCGTGGAGCCCACCAGCGGCAACACCGGCATCGCCCTGGCGTTTGTGGCTGCCGCCCGCGGCATCCCCGTCACCCTCACCATGCCGGAGACGATGAGCTTGGAGCGCCGCAAGCTGCTCACCGCCTACGGCGCCAGCCTGGTGCTCACCGAAGGCCGGCTGGGCATGAAGGGGGCGATCCAGGCGGCGAAGGAACTGGCGGATTCCGATTCCGATCGGTATGTGCTTCTGCAGCAGTTCGCCAACCCGGCCAACCCCCAGATCCATCACGACACCACCGGCCCGGAGATCTGGGAGGACACCCAGGGGACTGTGGATGTACTGGTGGCGGGCGTGGGCACCGGCGGCACGATCACGGGCGTGAGCCGTTACATCAAAACCACCCTGGCCAAGCCGCTGGTGTCTGTGGCGGTGGAGCCGGTCAACAGCCCCGTGATCTCCCAGACGATCGCGGGGGATGAGGTGCAACCGGGCCCGCACAAGATCCAGGGGATCGGCGCCGGTTTCGTACCCAGCAATCTCGACCTCTCCCTGGTCGATCGGGTGGAGACCGTGAGCGACGAGGAGGCGGTGGCGATGGCCCGTCGGCTGATGCGCGAGGAGGGCATCCTGGCCGGCATCTCCTGCGGCGCCGCCGCTACGGCGGCCCTGCGGATCGCCCGGGATCCGGCCTTCGCGGGCAAGACGATCGTGGTGGTGCTGCCGGATTCCGGGGAGCGCTACCTCAGCTCGGTGCTCTTCGAAGGGGTGTTCAACGAGCGCGGCCTCGCCCTCGTCTGAAGCCCCGCTGCCCCTCCGCTTCGCTGCCCATGAGCCAGCTCCGCGAAATCATGCAGCGCCTCGGCCGGCGGGGGGCGTCCCCCGCTGGGCCAAGGGTGTCCGAGGCGAGTGGAGGGGCGTTGGAGGCCGAGTACGAGCGGCATCTGCAGGGTTGCACGGTGGCGATGCTGCAGTACGAGTGGACCTGGCTGGAGCAGCATCTCGAGGCCCTCGAACTCTCCCTGGCCCAGCCCGCGATGCTGGGCACCCTCGGCGGGGAGGGCAAGGCTCGGGCGCTCCTCGCCGAAGCCCGCACCTGCCGCGAGCGGCTGCGCAGCCGCCTGGAGGCTCTGGGCGAATCCCCCGGCGCTCAGCACGGCCCTGTGCTGGCCAGCGAGCACGCCTGGGAACTCAGCCATCCGGCCATTCGCGCGCATTGGGGGTTTCCGTGAGGGGCTGAGGGGGTGTTGGCTGCCCGAGCCATCCGGGGGACGGGAGGCGCTCGCTGCGGCTCGCCTCGACCGGTGCAGCGAGGCCCGTGGCCTGAGCCTCAGGTGGAAATCAAGGGACTTCCTGTAGAAAGCCCTTCTGGATCAAACGTTCGAAATGATCCCAGACAGCATCGGCATGTGCGAGGCTGCTGAGATGGAGGCCCAGCTCGAAGTTGGAGATCTGGGCAGCATCGGTAAGGTTGGCGCTGGTGACTAGCAACTCTTGATCGGCCACCACCGCCTTGACGTGACAGACGGCTTTCTCCCGTTCAAGCGATAGGGAACGGGGATCGAAGAACATCGCAGGAGTGGGAGGTTCAGGCCAAAGGCGTGACCAGGTGTGCTGTTGAAACTTACGGATCAAGGACTCAGGGCTTGAGGTGTCGCCACGATCCCGGTGGATGTTGCAGACCATCCGCACATGCAACGTCGGGTGCGCCACCATGCGCTCCCGGATCAGCTGGAACAACTCTTTGATGAAGGGCCCTTTGTAGAAGGCGTAGGTGGTGAG
>JBIPMZ010000171.1:0-5301 GCA_044376165.1 Cyanobium sp. | reverse complement strand
AACAGAGCCCCCGTCAGGTCGCCGCGGCTGTCGGTGCTCACGGCCTGGAGCGGTTCGGCGGGCAGCGGGCCCTGCGGTTGCCCCCAGAGGGCAACCAGCGGATCCAGACGCAGGTTCATCGGCGCCACGCAGCACTCGGCCCGGATCATGCCGGATCGCCGCCAGCCGCGGCCGAAGGCGGCTCATACAGCACCAGCCCCCCGCCCACAACAGCGGAACGGGCCAGCAGCCGGCCTCGCCCATCCCGCAGCTCCAGCCGCTCATACCCCAGCTCCTGCCCGCGTCGCCACCACCCCTCCGCCCGCTCTCGGCGTTGCGACGGCGGCAACGCGGCATAGGCGGGAGCGGCGGTGAGCACCAGCAGGCTCCGGCCGGGTTCGGCCCGGGCCGCCGTCAGCAGGGAGGAGACCCCCGGCGGCCCCAGGGCTTCTTGGAGGGGATCGGGGGGTGGGGGTTCCGGAGGGGGCGCCACGGGGGCCTCCTCCGCTGGCGGGGATTCACGCGATGGGTTCGCAGCAGCAGCCGGTGCGCGATCCTCCGTACCAACCGGTGCCGAATCCCCCGCCACGGCCGGGGGCGGCACCCGCTCGGGCCCCGGGCTCGCCCCAACGGCGATCCATCCCGCCCCCAAGCCGAGCAGCAGCAGGGCCAGCGCCAACGGCCAGAACAGCGGTGCCAGGGCCTCCGGCCAGGGGGCTGGCCGCCACAGTTCACCGCCCCGGTTACGGCGCCACAGTTCCCACAGGCGCAGGCGCAGGCTGGCGAGCACCGCCCGCAGATCCTGGCCCAGCAACCGCCATGGATCCACGTAGGCGGCGGGCAGATCGGATCCGGCACGGCGGCCGTTCGTCATCGCCGCCGGGGCTCACTCCTCGCTGCGGCGGCGCAGCAGGGAGAGGGGGTTGCGGGAGCGCTGGGGCTCCGGCCGCGCCGGCGCGGGGGCCGAGGGCTCGGCGGCGGGGACCGCTCCCTTCTCCTTCAGGCTTGGATCGGCTCCCTGGCCCAAGGAAAAGCGCTCCACCTGCTCGGCATCCGGCGTCGGCTCCTTCACCCCCACCACCTCGCGATACATGCGGTCGTACTCGCGGGCGGAACGGCTCCAGCTGAAATCCTGGGTCATCGCCCGCCGCTGCAGCTCCTGCCAGCTATCCCCATGGCGGAAGGCCTCCCAGGAGCGCACGATCGCCGTGTAGAAATCCACCGGCTCGTAGCGGTCGAAGCAGAAGCCGGTGCCGCTGTGGCGGCGCGGATCGTGCGGCGGCACCGTGTCCACCAGGCCCCCCACCTTGCGCACCACCGGAATCGAGCCGTAGCGCATCGCCAGCATCTGGCTGATGCCGCAGGGTTCGAAGCGGCTGGGCATCAAGAAGGCGTCGCTGCCCGCATAGATCAGCCGCGACAGGGCGTCGTCGTAGGTGAGGAACACCGCGAAGCGGCCCGGATGGCGCGCCGCCATCTGCCACAACCCAGACTCATAACCCCGATCCCCCGTGCCCAGCACCAACACCTGGCTGTCGGTGTAGGCGAGCACCCGATCGGCCACCTGCAGCAGCAGGTCGATCCCCTTTTGGTCCACCAGCCGGCTCACCATCCCCATCAGGTAGGTGTCGGGGTTGATCGTCAGCCCCATGCGCTCCTGCAGGGCCCGCTTGTTGGCGGGGCGGCCGGTGAGGTCCTGCGCCGAGAAGTTCGCCACCAGGCTGGTGTCCGTCGCCGGATCCCAGTCGGCCACATCGATCCCGTTAAGAATGCCGCGCAGCTTGCCGCTGATGAAATTCAGCAGCCCCTCCAGGCGCTCGCCGTACTCGGCGGTGCGGATCTCCTGGGCGTAGGTGGGCGAGACGGCATTCACCCGGTCGGCATACAGGAGAGCCGCCGCCATCGTGTGATCTCCCTGCATGTACCAGGGGCACCAGGTCATCCGCTCCAGCTTCCAGCGCCAGGGACCCTGATAGCGCAGGTTGTGGATCGTGAACACCGTGCTGATCTCCGGGTCTTGGTGCATCCACACCGGAATCATGCCCGTATGCCAATCGTGGCAGTGCATCACCTGGGGCTTCCAGCCACCGTTCCAGGCGAATTCGGCACTGGCACTGGCGAAGAAGGTGAAGCGCCAGTCTTCGTCTTCCCCGCCGTAGATGCGCTCCGGATCGAACACCGGATGGCCCACCAGGTAGATGGGAATGCCGTTGGTGGGATGGCGGGTTTCGAAGATGGCGAAGTCGTTGCCCATCGTGTGGCCGCGCCAGATCGGCTCCGGCGGGATCGACAGGCGGCTCCACAACCGGCCGTAGCCCGGCAGGATGATGCGCACATCGTGGCCGAGCTCCGCCAGGGCGGGGGGCAAGGAGCCCACCACATCCCCCATACCGCCGACCTTGATCATCGGCGCGCATTCGGCGGCTGCAAACAGGATGCGCATGCCGTTCGCCCACGTGGTGGCGGGACTCTACGTCTCAAGGCAGCACGGTCACCGGCGTGCCGAGCCGCACCAGCTCGTACAGCTCCCGGACATGCTCGTCGTAGAGGCGCACGCAGCCGTGGGAGACGGCGCGACCCACGCTGGCGCGGTCGTTGGTGCCGTGGAAGCCGGCGGTGGCGCAGCCCTTCACCCGCAGGTGCTCCTGGCCGTTGAAGCCCGAGCGGTCGCGGCAGTCGCGGTGGAAGCCGATCCAGCGGCTGCCGAGGGGATTGGCCGGTCCCGGCGGGTAGAGCGTGCCCTTGGCCGGGTGCTTCCACACCGGATCGGCCGCCATCTCGATCACCGCAAAGCGCCCCACCGGCGTCTCCCAGCCGGGCATGCCCACCGCCACCGGAAAGCGGCGCAGCTCCCGCCCCTCCGCCAGCACCCGCAGCACGCGGCGGCGGCGATCGAGCACCAGCTCGGTGTCGCCCGGCTGGGGGGCGGCCGGGGCGGCTTGCGGGGGCGCTGCCGGGGCCGCCTGCGGGAGCCCGGACGGGGCCGCGTGAAGCGGAGATGCCACCAACGCTGTGGCCAACGCCGCCGGCAGCACGCCCCGGGCACAACGGGAGCCGGGGCAGGGGCAAAGCCGGGGGCGGGAGCAGAAGCGGGGGCGGCGAGCCACGGGGTGGGCGCGGGGCGGGGCAGGGGCTGGCTTCAAGGTAGCCAGGGGCTGCCGGAGAAGTCCGGGTCGCGCTTCTCCAGGAAGGCGTTGCGGCCCTCCTGACCCTCCGCGGTGCGGTAAAAAAGGTGCGTGGCTTGGCCCGCCAGCTCCTGCAGCCCGGCCATCCCGTCGGTTTCTGCGTTGAACGCCGCCTTCAGGCAGCGGATCGCCGTGGGGCTGTGGCGCAGCACCTCCCGCGCCCAGGCGATCCCTTCCGCCTCCAGCTGCTCGAGCGGCACCACCTGGTTCACCAGCCCCATCGCCAGCGCCTGACGGGCGTCATAGCGGCGGCAGAGAAACCAGATCTCGCGCGCCTTGCGCTGGCCCACCACCCGGGCCAGGAAGCTGGCGCCGAAGCCGCCGTCGAAACTCCCCACCCGCGGCCCCGTCTGGCCAAACACAGCGTTCTCGGCCGCCAGGCTCAGGTCGCAGAGCAGATGCAGCACCTGGCCGCCGCCGATGGCGTAGCCGGCCACCAGGGCGATCACCACCTTCGGCAAGCTGCGGATCAGCCGCTGCAGATCCAGCACGTTCAGCCGCGGCAGCCCCCCCTCATCCAGGTAGCCCCCCTCCCCCCGCACGCTTTGATCGCCACCGGCGCAGAAGGCCCAGCCGCCATCGGCCGCGGGCCCGGCGCCCGTGAACAGCACCACGCCGATGGCCGGGTCATCCCGCATCCGGGTGAAGGCGTCGCACAGCTCCTGCACCGTGCGCGGCCGGAAGGCGTTGCGCTTCTCCGGGCGGTTGATCGTGATCCGGGCGATGCCCTCGTCGCTGCGCTCCAGCAGCACGTCGCTGTAGGCGCCGATCGCGCTCCAGCGCACCGGGGTCTGCGGGGTCATGGGGGAAGGAGAGACCGGCTCGCCATTGTGCGCAGGCGCTGCCGCAGGGCGGCGTCGGCCCGCCGATCGGTGATCAGGCGCAGCACCGCCACGGGCTGCGCCAACGCCCAGCGCAGCGCCTCCGCCAGCTCCGCCGCCCGCGCCACCTGCCGGCCCGGCACCCCGTGGGCCGCCGCCAGGGCGAGGGGATCGACGGCCTGGGGCATCGCGAACAGGCGCTCGAAATCGAGCCGTCCCGGCGGGGGGCAGCGGATCGACAGCTGCTCGAAGATGCCGCCGCCGCCGTTGTCGATCAGCAGCACCGTCAGCCGACCGCGCCGCGGGCCGTTCCACAACCAGCCATTGCTGTCGTGCTGGAGCGCCAGATCGCCGCTGAGCAGCACCACCTGGCCCAGGGCCTCCGCCAGGCCCGCGGCGATCGAGAGGGTGCCGTCGATGCCGGAAGCCCCGCGGAAGCCGAACATCGGCCGCGTCGGCGCCCGGGGGTCGGCGAAGGCCGCCCAGTCGCGCACGGGGCTGCTGTTGGCCAGGAGCAGCGGCACACCCGGCGGCAGCAGCCGGCTGAGGCGCCGGGCGAGCAGCGGTTCGCTCAGGGCCACGGACCCCGGAGGCTCATCTCCCAGCGCCGCCTGCAGAACGTCCTGCACGGCCCGCTCCGCCCGCTGCCAGCGCTGTGCCAGGGCCGTGTTGGCCGGTGCCGGCTCCCCCTCCAGCGCGCCGGCGGACAGGGGCTCCAGCCACGCCGCCAGGCCCGCTGCGCTCTGACCCGCCACCAGATGGAGGGGATCGAGGCGGCGGGGATCGGCCTCGCTCACCAGCCACTGCCGGCCCCCGACCGCCGTCAGCCAGCGCTCCAGCGGCCGGCTGGCGGGCAGGCTGCCGAGGCGCAGCACCTGCAACCCCTCCGGCTTCAGCGCCGCCGGCGGCTCCGCCAGCAGCAGGTCGTAGGCGCCGACCAGCGCCAGCTCGGGATCGCCCCGCAGACCGGAGAGGGGATCGGCGAGCACCGGCCAGCCGCTGCGGCGCTGCCAGCGGCCCACCGCCCGGCGATGGGCCTCCCAGGCGGTCGGCGAGCCGCGCCAGGGGCCGGCCACCACCACCCCCGGGCGGTCGGGATCCAGGGGAAGGGGCCGCTCCGCGTCGGCGGCGGGCGGGATCCCGGCCCGGGCGGCAGCGGCGGGCGCGGCCTCCGCCCCACCGCTCGCCAGGGGTTGCCTGGCGGCGATTCGCTCCAGCTCCTGCCAGGCCTCCGCCCCGGCGTGCAGGGGCTCCGCGAAGGGAAGGTTGAGATGCACCGGGCCCGGCGGTCGGCTTCGGCCGTCGCCGAGGGCCTC
>JBIPMZ010000170.1:0-5303 GCA_044376165.1 Cyanobium sp. | reverse complement strand
GCGGACCATGGCTGCGGCCCTCGGCCTGGCGGAGCGGGTGACCCTGCGCTGGGAGCGGGTGGAGCGCAGCGGCCGGTCGCCGGAATGCCGCGGTAGCTTCCACCTGGCGATCGCCCGGGCCGTCGCCACAGCCCCGGTGGTGGCCGAATACCTGGTGCCGCTGCTGCAGCCCACGGGGCGAGCCGTGCTCTACCGCGGCCAGTGGAGCGCGGGCGACCAGGGCGCCCTGGAGCGCGCCGCCAGGCACCTGCGGGCGGAGGTGGAGTCGGTGCAGGCGATCGACCTTCCCGCCGAGCGGGGCGTGCGCCACGCCGTACGGCTTCGCCCCCTGGCTCCCTGCCCGGCGACCTATCCGCGACCCGTCGGGGTGGCCCTGAAGGCGCCGCTGGGCGGCGAGGCGGAGCCCCGCTCCGGCCGTGATCAGTCGGCCTGAAGACGGCGCACCGTCCCGCCGCCAAGCCGCGCCCGCAATCGGCGCAACCGATCCGGAATGACCTCCGCCCAGGGGCTGTGCACCAGCGCCGCGCGCAGCTCCGCCTCGCTCACCGCCCCATCGAGGGCGTCGGCGTTCTCGCCCGGAAACCAGTGGCCGCCGTTGCCGAGCAGGCGATAGCGGGCCCGGGCGAAGCCTTCCAGATCCCAGGCCTCCAGCAGGTTGTGCAGCCAGAGCAGCACCCGCAGGTTGATCCTCCCGGGGGTGTGCGGCCAATCGGGCAGGCCCTGGTCCCAACTCGCCAGCCAGGCCTCGCCCAGGGCCGCCTGGCGGGCCGCCTCCAACCGCGCCAGGATCGGCGGCACCAGCTCCGCCGCCCGGGGCAGCAGAGCCACCGCCTCCAGGTGGAGGTCGAGATCCTCCGGCCGGGCGGCCCCCAGGCTGAGGGTGTGGATCCCCGGGGCGAGGAGGCAGAAGAGGTCGTGAAAAACGATCGGCGCGAGGGGGGCGCAGAGCTCGCGCAGGCGATCGGAGGGGGTGTGCCAGTGGCCGCCCTTGTCGGTGGGACTGATCACAAACACCCCCATGTCCCGGGCGGTGGCGGCCTCGATCGCGGCTTGGTTGTCCTGGCGGATCAGGTACCAGTGCAGGTTCACGTAATCGAAGCCGTCGCTCTCGATCGCCTCCAGCAGCACCGGCAGGGGGGCATGGGTGGAGAAGCCCACCGATCCCACCCGGCCCTCGGCCTGCCAGCGGCGCGCGCGCTCCAGGCAACCGCCAGGCCGCAGGGTGTGCTCCAGCAGCTCCGCGGTGTTGAGGCCATGGAGGGCCAGCAGATCCACCCGCTCCACCCCCAGCCGCACCATGCTGGCGCGCAGATCGGCTTCAAAGGCCTCCGGATCGGGGCTTGGGGCCACCTTGGTTTGCAGGATCCGCTTGGGGTCGTGCACTTGAGGCAGCAGCAGGCCCAGCTGACGCTCCGAGCTGCCGTAGCCGTGGGCGGTTTCGATGTGGTGAAGGCCGGCGGCCACCGCCTTCTCCAGGATCGCCCGCAGATTGGCCTGGCCGTCGGCGCGGAGTTCCGACTCCGGCAGATCGTTCCAGCTCTGCTGAAAGCGCATGCCCCCCAGGGAGAACACCGGCATCGCCAGGCCGGTGCGGCCGAAGCGCCGGGTGGGAATGGGCGGGGCGAGGGTCATGGGGCGCCGTGGGCGGCGCGGGGGAGGGTGCGACGAGGCCGGGCCGGGGAGGGCAGGCCGAGGGGGTGGATCTCCTGCTGGCGGAGCTGCTCCTCCAGGGCGGGCAGCTGCTCGTAGGGCACCCAGTGGATGCAATCGACGGGGCAGGTGTCGATCGCCTCCTGGATTCGCTCGGTGCTGTCGCCGTCCTGGCGGAGGGCGCGGGAGCGACCCCACTCGCTCTCCACCACGAAGGTGTTGCTGGCCACATGGGCGCAGTAGCGGCAGCCGATGCACACGGCTTCATCCACCCACACCGCTTGTTGCCGCAAAACTCCGCCCAGGACGGGTTCATGGCCGCTGGGCGGGGGCTGCTGGGCCGGATCCACCCGGAAGGCGAGCGATGGATCGGGGGCGCTCACGGGAGGGGGCTCACGAGGGGATCGTCAACCGTCCCAGCGACTGACGACCAATTCGATCGTGCCGTCGCGATGCTCGCTCTGCTCCGTGACCTGGAAGCCCTCCTCGGCGCTGGCGGCCAAGATCGTGCGCAGGGCATAGCGCTGGCTGAGCTGGGCGAGGAAGCGCTCCACCGGCACGGGCTGTCGCCAGAGATCGAGGTCGGTGACCAGCTCATAGGCACCGGACGCCTCGCTCCAGCGGAAGCCGATGTCGGCGCCGCTGGTCTGGGGGACCGCCAGGTCGGCGCTCACGGTTTGGCCGCGGTAGCCGCGCACCAGGCGGGAGCCCGCCGCGGGGGAGTGGCCCAGATCTTCGAGGGCCTGAGCCAGGGCCTGGCGGTCACGAAGCTCGGTTTGGACGGTGCTGAAGTGCGACATCGCGGGGGAGGCGGTGCGGAGGTAGGAATCCCGCTCAAGCGGGGTGGTGCTGGCGCAGGGGCTGACCCTGGGGGGCCTCGAGGGGAAGGGAGCCGAACGCTTCGCTGGTGCTGCGGCGCTGCAGCACCGTGCCGAGCCGATGCTCGATGCGTTCGGTGAGGGGCTCGCAGCCGGCTCCCTGAACCCCCTCGACCTGTTCCTCCACGCGCCCGTCGGGGCGGATGCGGAAGCGGATGGTGCGCTGGGCCATCCCGAAACAGGAGAGAGGTGCTGGCATGGTAACCGGGTTTTTCGGGGGCCGGAGACGCAGCCGGGATCCGGTTCAGCTGATCAGCCCCTCGTCCACCAGGGTCTGCAGCCGCTCGAGCACCTCGGGCTGCTCCAGCTGCTCCAGCGCCAGCCGGGCCTCGTCCCGCACGGCGGTGTCGCCGTCGTGGAGCATCGCCTGGAGCAGGGCCTCCACCACATCCCGCTGCCGGGGCTCGACCAAATCCGGGTAGAGGCGCCCCAGCCCCCAGGCGCTGTTGCTGCGCACGGCGGGCTCGCTGTCGATGCGCAGGGTGAGCAGCAGCTGGGCGGCGGCGGGATCGGCCTTGGCGGGGCTGGTGGCGCCGGCATCGGCGAGGGAGCCGGCGGCCCAGAGCCGCACCGCCGCCACATCCAGCTGCAGGGCCCGCATCAGCGGATTGAGGATCGGGGCGTCGGGGTAGTTGCCCAAGCTCCAGGCCACCGCCTTGCGCACGTAGGCGTTGTCGTCAGCGGCCAGCAGGGCCAGCAGGGGCTCCACCGCCAGGGGATGGGGGTTGCGACCCAGGGCATAGACGGCGCTCATCCGCAGGATCGGGCAGGCCGCCTGCAGCAGGGGCAGCAGCAGCGGAATGGCGCGGGGATCGCGGTGCTCGCAGAAGATGCGCAGGCCCTGCATGCGCTCCTCGTGGCCGCCCCGGAGCGAATCGAGTCCCCGGTCGCATTCGGCGGCCACATCCTCAGCATCGGGCTCGAGGGCCTCGATCTCATCGAGCGGATCGCCGAGGAGCTCCTGGGCCAGTTCACGAGCCAGGACGTCGGGGTCTATGGGGATATTCGATGCAGAGGGAGAAAAGGGACCGTCAACGGCCATCTACCAGCTCGGAACACGCAAGTCAAGGAACAATAACAGACCTGCGAGGATTAATAGGAAGACCGGGAGAAAGACTCGCGGGGGCCCCAGGGAGAGCAACCACTGAGGCCAGCGCTATTGGCAGTCACCAAATACTATAGAATATAAACTATAAGCATTGTGCGAATGCGATAGGAAAACCCAAATCTCTAGGCGAATTCTTCAAAGAGAGGATGACTTTTTAGTGCGCTTGCGAAGGCGACGGCTAAATTGAAACGCCATGCCAGCCCCGAGAAGTGGCAGCGGCCCCGGGACATCTTCCACCAGCAAGTTATTCATGCGAAAGACACCTGAATTGCTAGGGTTGCTGAGAGTACCGGAAGTAGTGACTGTGATTGGCGTATTGGCTGCGACAAATAAATCGCTACCAAAAACCTGGACGCCCGTACCGCTTAAAGTAATTGGAGAGAGATTTCCAAAGGTAATAGAGCCTCCAGATAGGCCCACAAATTGGGAGACTTCAAACTGCTTAAGCCTGACATTCTTGTCGAAAGTAAAATCAAAACCGTTAAGGGTTGTCGTATTGCCTGGATCCACATAATTACAGCGTTGCATCATGTCTGCGGCAACATTCTGCGCCCAAGAACACAATCCAGAAGGCGAAGAATTAACGCCTCCAGCCGATGGAAATGGCCCACCGGCAGGGTTGCTTACGGTCAACTTGATCGTGCCCGAGTACCAGGGTGCATAAAAGTCAAGAGAAGATCCATTAACGGGCGCCGGACTAGTTGTAAGATCGAAGGTAGCAACAGCACTAAAAGCAGGCGTTGAACCTGCCGCGACCACCGCAGCGACACTGAGCGAAGGAAGCCAGAAGGACAGCTTTCTGCATCCAGAAAAACCTGGAAAAATGCCAGTTTTGATCAGCGCCATGGGAAAGGGAAGGGGCGAAGCGAGGTAGTGCGGCTCAAAGACCGCTGCGATCACTTTCAAACTAGTTATCGCGCTAGCCGCTGTCAATCGAATGTTGCAGTTTGTGACAAATATCCGGCTTTGGATCCAGTCGCTCCCTCGCAGGAGCTAATAATAGGCAAGTTAATAGTCGATGAGAATTCTAAAAATCTGGTAAAAATGAAAAAAATTTCACTCTCCACATGGTTTTCGTTAATCTGTCAACAGGATTGCGCCTGAGGGGCTGTTTGCTACCTGGCTTCCATTAAGATTTGTCAATCCATCATTCCATGGACAACGATTTACCGCAGCCAGTCAATGCCAAAACCTATGCATGGCTGCCAACCCCAATAGAGTTTCTTGTAATAATTCTAAATAGCAGTGCAAGCTTGGCACAAGTAAGCGGGCTAGAATTACTTTTTCTAGACAAAAGCGAGGGTACAATCCCGGCTCAAGGTGCTGGCATAATGAACAACTGCTTGCGAGCGTTGAAGGGTATGTATTATGGAAATCAAGAAATCCATGGCAGTGGATGAAAAGAGCTTTGGTCTCTACAAGAACATCCCATCGGTCTTGTCGACGCCATTGGAGTTTCGAGCCCGGCACGATTAATCGTAACCAGCAACACGTAGACCGAATGGGATTCACGCTGAAAAATATTTATATCCAAAAATTCCTATTGGCGAATACTGCCGTACAGCTCGGTTTGCAGTGGTCTGCGGCAATCGGACAACTTATAGCTCGCGCCATCAACTGATCACAATTTCTTCGGGCTAAGCGCATGCAGTCAGGCACTCCTAGCA
>JBIPMZ010000169.1:0-5320 GCA_044376165.1 Cyanobium sp. | reverse complement strand
CGCGGCGCTGATGTTCTACCCGGAAGCCAACGTGCTCATGCACGCGGTGGTGGATCCGGCCAGCGGCACCCCGGCCTTCAAAAGAGTGCCGGTGCTCGTGCGGGGGCGGCGCTTGCCGGCTAGTTAATAGCTAAATTGAGATCATTAGCATCTTTTCACTCTGTCCCGGCGGCAATCTCCTTGGGAACCTTGCTCCAGAAACCGGACTTGCGGCCGTGATCATGCCGCAGCAGCGCCAAGTAGATGCGGTGCTCGGGCCACTCACCCCAGTCTTCGATCGCCCCCGCCAGCCTGTGACAGGTGGCCAGATGATCGGCGGCATGGCGATAGCGCTTGACGCGACTCACCTCAAGGCTAAAATCGATCATCGCCCGCAGGCACACGGTGGCCGCCAGTGGATGGGGCTTCTCCAGCAGCTCCGCCAGCGGTGACAGAAGGAGTTAAAGATCCCCATCCAGCGGCCGCGCCGCCTCCAGCACCAGCCGGGCGGCCCGGTGGGGCTCCGGCCAGTGGAGCAGAAACCAGAGAGCCTCCTCCCGATCGTCGCGCTTGGCCACCAGATCGAGGGCGCGTTCCTCCGCAGCCACGTCCTCAAAGTCCGGCAGCCGTTTGAGGTAGTCGCGCAGGTGGCGGGGGTCGGCCCCCTGGAGCAACAGAAGCGCCTCCTCGGCCCGGCCGGCAGCGGTGAGTCGCTCCGCCACCCTGGCGGCGATCAACGGCACCGTCAGCGCCTCGGGGGCATGGAGGCGGTGCTCCCAGGGCTTCGAGGTCCTTGGCAGGGAGGCTGGTTTTCGTTGTGCCTTTGGCGGCCATCGCTTCGGGTGCGGCTGGTGGATCTGGCGCCTCCAGTGTCGGCTGCCGGGGGCCGCGGCCCTGGGACCAACGGCCGCAACCCCCTCGGCGCTGATCGCCAGGGCCTCTCTCATGGGCGCCGGCGGGTGGAGGCGCTGTTTACCAAGGCGAGAGACAAATCTGCTTCGTGAATAACAACATCATCGAGATTGCAGTCTTGCAAAAGTGCTTTTCTGAACGTTGCCCCGCGGACCTTGGCGCCGCTGAGATCAACCTGCACGAGCTGGGCCTGATCGAAGTTTGCCTGGCTGAGGTCGCAGAAGGTTAAATTGGTATTGCGAAGAATGGCCTTGCTCAGGTTGGCCCCTCTCAGGTTGGCCCCACTGAAGCTGGCGCGCTTCAGGGAGGCGCCGCTGAAAATGGCTCCGCTCAGGTTGGAGTCACCAAAGTCGGCGTAGGAAAGATCTTGGCCGCTAAAATCCCGGCCGCTCAAATCTTGGCCACTATAATCTGCCGCCATTGACTTCAATCAATCGAATGCAACCGCAATTTAGAGACTTGCGTGCACGGCGTCAACAAGCCACGGCGGGGCAGAGGGGGGCTCAGCGACGTTTTCCAACCGCTCCGCCATCCCCGGCTGACCGCCCCGCCAGATCTCCACCGCCCGCTCGTGGGGAAGCAACAGCCAGCCAAGGCGGGCGCCCGCCGTGGGCCTGGTGGGGGGCGGGTGGGGGCGCCAGGGCCATGGATTCTTTCAAATCCCGGGGGGATTGGCGGCAGGGCGTCTGGGCGCCCCCAGCAGCGCCCGCAACCCCGGCTCCAGCGCCGCGAAGGCCCGGCCCCGGTGGCCCACGCGGCTCTTGCTGGCCTTGTCCATCTCGGCGAAAGTGAGGCCGAGCTCCGGCACCAGGAACACCGGGTCGTAGCCAAAGCCGCCATCGCCGCGGGGCGCCTCGCAGATCACCCCCTCGCAGCGGCCCTCCACCTCCAGCCGCACCACCCCATCGGGGTCTGCCAGGGCGAGGGCAGCCACGAAGGCGGCGCGGCGATCGGGCGGCGCCCCCCCGGCCTCACCGGCGGCGGCCAGCTCCGCCAGCAGCCGCTCGATGCGCGCCGCATCGCTGGCCGCATAGCGGGCCGAGAACACGCCCGGCGCCCCGCCGAGGGCTGCCACCGCCAGGCCCGAGTCGTCGGCCAGGGCCCAGCAGCCGGTGGCGCGGGCCACCGCTTCGGCCTTGAGGCGGGCGTTGGCCGCGAAGGTGGTGCCGGTTTCCTCCACCTCCAGCCCCGGCGGCTGGGGCCGCACCGCCAGGGGAAAGTCGGCCAGCAGGGCCGCGAATTCGCGCAGCTTGCCGGCGTTGCCGCTGGCGATCACGAGCGGCCGGGGGGCGGGGGCGGTCATCCCGGGCGCCTCACACCGACTCCGCCAGCTGCCGCGCCCAGGCCAGCACCTCCACCACCCGCTCCTCATCTGGCGCCTCGCAGTAGAGGCGCAGCAGCGGCTCGGTGCCGGAGAAGCGCAGCATCAGCCAGTGGCTGGGGCCGAGGCGGAGCTTCACCCCGTCGGTGGTGATCACCTCCTGCACAGGGATGCCGGCCACCTGCGCCGGTGGGGAAGCGGCCAGGCGGGCCTCCAGCCGGGCGCGGCTTTCCATGTCCGGCAGGCGCAGGTCGAGGCGGTCGTAGTGGCTGGCGCCGCCGCAGCGCTGCTGGAGGGCATCGATCCTTTGGCCCAGGGGCACGCCCCCCTCCACCAGCGCTTCGAGCAGCAGCAGGGCGGCAAACAGCGCATCCCGTTCGGGCAGATGCATGCCGAAACCCACCCCGCCCGATTCCTCGCCCCCCACCAGCACATCGCCGGCGAGCATCTCGGCGGCGATGTACTTGAACCCCACGGGCATCTCCAGCACCGGCCGGCCGAGGTCTTCCGCCACCAGGCGCATCAGATCGGAGCCGCTGACGGTTTTGATCACGCTGCCCCCCAGCTGCCGCGCCCGGGCGAGGTGATCGATGAAGAGGGGCATGAGCAGCTGGGTGCTGCAGAAGCGGCCGTTTTCATCCACGGCGGCGAGGCGGTCGCCATCGCCGTCGAACACGATCCCCACCGCGGGGCTGCCGGACGCGGTGGAGGCCTTCACGGCGGCGATCAGCTCCGTCAGGTAGGGGGCGAGCGGCTCGGGCGGGTGGCCGCCGAACAGCGGGTCGCGGGCGGAGCGGATCTCCCGCACCGGGCCCTCCGCCCCCAGCAGGCCGCTCAGGCCGCCGGCGGCGGAGCCGTGCATCGGATCCACGATCACCCGCAGGCCGCTGGCGGCCAGACCGCGGGCCAGGGCGGTGGTGTCCACCCGGCTGCGCAGCCCCGCCAGGTAGTCGGCCATCGCATCGAAGCGGGCGGTTTCACCGGGGATCGGCACGGTGATCCCGCCGGCCTCCAGGCGCCGCTCCACCCGTTGGGTGAAGTCGCCCTCCACGGAGCCGCCGAATGGCCCCTTGATCTTCAAGCCCAGCCATTCCGGCGGGTTGTGGCTGGCGGTGACCACCAGCGCCCCGAGGGCGCGGCGCTCCACCACCGCCCAGCTGGCGGCCGGGGTGGGGATCGGCGTGGCGGCCAGCAGCGGCTCGAGGCCAGCGCCGCGCACCGCTGCGCTGATCGCCTCCGCCAGCTCCGGGGCCAGGAAGCGGCGGTCGTAGCCGATCACCACCGTGCGGCTGTGGAGCTCGGGGGGGGCGCTGTTCGCCAACTCCCGGGCCGCGGCGGCCGCCACGGGCAGCAGGCGTTCCACCGTGATGTCCACCCCGAGGATGCCGCGCCAGCCGTCGGTGCCGAAGACGATCGGGCTGGCCTCCAGGGACAGGGGGGCAGAGGCCATGGGCGCGGCGGACCGGAACAGGGATGGAACTCCTGTAGCAGAGGGCCTCCACGAGCGCGGCGGGCGGAGTGCCGGCCCGGCGGCAGGCCACTGGCGACGCGCCGGGGCTTCTACGGTGGGGCCATGCCGTCGCCGTCCCGATCGGCTCTCGCCGCTCCGTCCGCCCCACCCCTCACCGACCGGTTGCTGCGCAGCTGGCTGCGTTGCCGCCGCCGGGCCTGGCTGGATCGGCACGGGCCGCAGGAGCGTCTGCAGTGGAGCGCCCATCGGGCCCTGGCGTTGGAGGAGCAGCTGCGCGGCTTCCAGAGCCTGCTGCCCAAGCGGCCCGGCCGCGGTGAGGCCGCCTGCGCGGAAGGGGCGCCCGGTGTGGTGGGGCTGCGGCTGCGGGGCCAGGCGGCGGATCGCACACCGATCGAGGCCCATCCGCCCCTGCTGCTGAAGGCGGAGGGCGCCAGCCGCTGGGGGTCGCACCGGTATCGGCCGGTGCTGGGCCGCCAGGGACGCCGCACCACCCGCGAACACCGGCTGCTGCTGGCCCTGTGGGGGCGGCTGCTGGCGGCCCATCAGCGCGGCCCTGTGCCCGAGGGTTTGGTGCTCGGCGGCGGCGCGGCGCGGCTGGAGCGGGAAGCCGTGACCCTGAGCGAATCGCTGCAGCGCCAGCTCGATGAGAGCCTGGCCCGGCTGGCGGCGGATCTGCAGCGGAGCGAACCGCCACCGCTGGTGAGCGACCGCAAGAAGTGCACCCTCTGCAGCTGGCGCGGCCTGTGCGACGAGGTGGCGGCGCAGGAGGGGCATCTCAGCGAGGTGAGCGGCATCGGCGGCAAGCGTCGCGAGCTGCTGCTGGCGCTGGGGATCACCAGCCTGGCAGAGCTGGCCGCCGCCGACCCGGCCCGGCTGGCGGATGACCTGGCCGTGGACGGGGAACAGCACCGCGAGGTGGCGGCCCAGCTGGTGGCCCAGGCGCGGGTGCAGGCGGCCGGGAGGCCGCAGCGGCGGGGCGAGGGGGGAGGGATGGCGCTGCCGGAGCTGGAGGCGGCGCCCGGGGTGCTCCTTTACGACATCGAATCGGATCCCGATGCCCGCGATGATTTCTTGCATGGCCTGCTGCGGTTGCGACGCCGGGCGGATGGCCGCTGGCCCGATCCCGCCGAGGCCGCCCTCGAAGCGGAAGCCGCCTACCAGCCGTTGCTGGCCCTGCAGGAGCACGGCGAGGCGCGGCTGTGGGCCCGCCTGGAGTCGCTGCTCCGCCGTTACCCCGATTGGCCGGTGCTGCACTACGGCGAGACCGAGGCGATCGGCCTGCTGCGCCTGGCGGAGCGCCAGGGGGTGGGGGAGCGGGAACGGGCGCAGCTGCGGGCCCGCCTGGTGGACGTCCACCAGCGGCTGCGGCACCACTGGCTGCTGCCGGTGAACAGCTACGGCCTCAAGGCGGTGGCGGGCTGGCTGGGCTTCACCTGGAGCCAGAAGGGGGTGGATGGAGCCCGCTGCCTGCTCTGGTGGCGGCAGTGGCGCCAGGCACGAGCCCAAACGGACGCCCACCGCAGCGGCCAACGCCTGCGCCGCATCTTCCGCTACAACCTCGACGATTCGTTGGCGACCTGGACGGTAGCCCGCTGGTTGCTGGATCCGCCGGTGGAGTAGGGCGTCCGGAGTGGCTC
>JBIPMZ010000168.1:0-5498 GCA_044376165.1 Cyanobium sp. | reverse complement strand
ACGTTATTTGCAGACATACCAGATCCAGTAAAACCACCAGTTTCCACGACGCTGGTGACCGAAGTTGGATCAAACAAAGCGCAAATGTTGTTACCTACTGTGCGCGTGCAGGCAGCTCGACTGGGCGCAGCCGATAAAAAAATTGGCGCCGCAAGCAAAACACAAAAAGCACTAGCTCGGAAAAGGGAAGACATGGGAGATTTCGGTGACTTAAGGTTTTCGCAGACGAGGGGGAGTGAGTTTTCAAAGTATGCCCAATCTTACCCTAGCAGAGCTTTCAAGAGTTGGCAACTCCGCGTCAAAGGGTCCTTAGCTGTGGTGAATCCCAAACCGGAGCGCGCTTTCCTCTTGAGCAGGAGACGAGAAAAACCTCAACGGAAGCCAACCGACGCCTGCCAGACGAATGCCAGCAGCAAGAAAAAGAGTGGAATGATGGGGAGGATGTCCACCAGTGGCCCGAATGCCTGGTAGGCCTCGGGCAGCTGGGCGAGAGGGGCGTGGAGGGGGAGTCCGGCCAGCAGCGGGAGAGCCATGAGCGTGGGGAGTGTGGCGGGAGGTGGGCGTTAAGGCTTTGGGGCACACGCACCTGTTCCGGCAGTA
Source organism: Cyanobium sp. (assembly GCA_044376165.1). GTDB lineage: Bacteria > Cyanobacteriota > Cyanobacteriia > PCC-6307 > Cyanobiaceae > Cyanobium. Next base: position 4,898 of record JBIPMZ010000168.1, on the reverse strand, counting down.
TACCACCAGTGGGCGGCTGGGGAAGCCGGATCCCAGGGAGCGAAATCCTCTGCAAAGCACCCCGCCTCGATCGCCTGGGCCATGGCCGTTGTGAAACGCAGCAGGGTGGTGAGGTTGTGCAGGCTCAGCAAGGTGCGCCCCAGCATCTCCTCGGCCCGCACCAGGTGGTGCAGGTAGGCGCGGCTGTGGAGTCGGCAGGCCAGGCACGGGCAGGAGGGATCCAGGGGCGTGTGGTCGTGCCGGAAGCGGGCGTTGCGCAGGTTCCAGCGCTCCCCCGCCACCAGCGCCGTGCCGTGGCGGCCCAGGCGGGTGGGCAGCACGCAATCAAAGAGGTCGAAGCCCTGGGCCACCGCCACCGCCATCTCCCGGAAGCTGCCCACCCCCATCAAATACCGCGGCCGATCCTCCGGCAGCAGCGGCCCCACCAGCCGCACGATCCGGTGCATCTCCTCCGGCGGCTCCCCCACGCTCACCCCCCCCACCGCGATGCCGGGCAGATCCAGCGCGGCCACCCGCCGCGCCGACTCCACCCGCAGGTGCGGGTAGCAGCCCCCCTGCACGATGCCGAACAGCGCCTGGTCCGCTCGGGTGTGGGCCGCCAGGCAGCGCTCCAGCCAGGCGTGGGTGCGGCGGCAGGCGGCGGCCACGTCCGCCTCGCTGGCGGGGTAGGGCGGGCACTGGTCGAAGGCCATCACCACATCCGCCCCCAGGGCCATCTGGATCGCCATCGCGCTCTCCGGCGTGAGGGTGATGCGGCGGCCGTCCCGGGGCGAGCGGAAGCTCACCCCCTCGTCGTCGATGCGGTTGATGTCCGCCAGGCTGAACACTTGAAACCCGCCCGAATCCGTGAGGATCGGCCCGTCCCAGCCCATGAAGCGGTGCAGGCCCCCCGCTTCGGCCACCACCGCCTCCCCCGGCTGGAGGTGCAGGTGAAAGGTGTTGGCCAGCACCATGCGCGCGCCGGTCTCCGCCAGCTGCGGCACCGTGATCCCCTTCACGGTCGCCAGGGTGCCGACGGGCATGAAGCGCGGCGTGGGCACCGGCCCGTGGGGTGTCTCCAGGCAGCCGCAGCGCGCCCGGGTGCGCGGACAGCGGGCGTGGATCCGGAAGGCAGAGTTGGGGGCGATCGCCGCGGGCCGTCTCAAGCCCGACGCTAGCCGCCCCCCATGCGCCCTCCGCCCACCCCCTCCTGGCTGCGGGATCTGAGCGGGGCCTGGATCTTCTACTCGGTGCTGCCCGCCGCCCCCTGGATCCAGCCCCGCTTCGCGCGCATCGCCCGCTTCGCCCCCTGGATCGGCGCCGTTCTCGGCGGCCTGCAGGCCCTGCTCTGGGCGGTGTTGGAGGGCCGGGTGCCCCCCCTGGCCCAGGTGGCGCTCGTGCTGGCCCTGGCGCTCTGGCTCACCGGCGGCCTGCACATGGATGGCGCCATGGACACCGCCGACGGCCTGGCGGCGGGGGAGCGCCGGCTGGAGGCGATGGACGACAGCCGCGTCGGCGCCAGCGGCGCCCAGGCCCTGGCCCTGCTGCTGCTGCTCCGCGGCGCGGCGCTGGCCTGCCTGGGGCCGGCGGCGCCCCTGGCCCTGGTGTGGGCGGCGGTCTGGGGCCGGGTGGCGCCCCTGGCGGCCATGGCCCACTTCCCCTACCTGCGCCCCGGCGGCAGCGCGGCCTTTCACCGCCACCACTGGGCGGGCCTGGCGGTGGAGCTGCGGCCCACCCTGCTGCTGCTGCTCGCCCTCACCCCGGCCACGCTGGCCCTCCTTCCGCGGGCCGGCCCGCTGGCCACCCTGCCGATCGTCCTGCTGGCGGGGCTGCTGCCGGCCCTGGCGGTGCCCCGCTGGCTCGGGCGCCGGCTCGGGGGGCACAGCGGCGACAGCTACGGCGCCTGCGTGGAATGGAGCGAAACCCTGGCCCTGCTGCTCAGCGCCCTGGGGCTGACGCTGGCAGGCTGAGGCGAAAGGCGTTGCCCACCGCCGGCAGCGCGGCCGAGGCCGCCGCGGGAGAGGCCAGCAGCTCCAGGCGGCCCCCCAGCCCGCGGGCCAGATCCCGGGCCAGGGCCAACCCCAGGCCGGTGCCGGAGCGCTGGCGACCGCTGCGGCCCCGCACCCCCCGCTCGAAGATCGCCTGCCGCTCGTCCGCCTCGATCGGCGGGCCGCCATCCCACACCGTGAACTCCAGCCGCCCATCGGCCTCCTGGCCATGCAGCCCCACCGCCACCCCCGGGGGGCTGTAGCGGAAGGCGTTCTCCAGCAGGTTGGCCAGGATCTCCGCCACCGCGCCGCTGTCCCCCCGCCAGGCGGGCAGCGCCGCCGGCCCCAGCCAGCGGCGGCCCTGCAGGCTGGCGGTGGCGGCCGCCCGCTGCAGCAGCGGCTCCACCAGCTCCGCCAGGGGCGGGCCCTCCGGGTCGCTCCCCAGGGGCGGCAGCAGCAGGGGCTGGGGGGCGGGGGCGGGGGCGAGCAGCCCCTCGGGGCGGGCCAGGGTGCTCAGGGCATCCACGTAGCGGTTGAGCTGCCGCTCCTCCGCGAGCAGCCCCTCCACCAGGGAGCGGTTATCGCTGTCCTGATCGAGCCGGCGCAACAGCAGCTGGCCGAAGGTGCGCAGCGCCGTGAGCGGATTGCGCAGCTGATGCACCAGCAGCCGCAACCGCTCCTCCTGGAAGGTGAGCTGCTGCTCCAGCCGCCGCTGCTCGTGGTCGAGGGCGAGGGCATCGGTGAGGCAGAGGGCCACGGCCTGCAGGCGCTGGGCCAGGGGTTCGGGCCACAGGGGCCCCTCGCTCTCCACCTGCAGCGCCCCCAGCAGCACCTGCTGGTGGCGCAGGGGCAGCCAGCGGCGCTCCTCCGCCGGCACCCGCAGCCGACTGGCGCTGTCCACCGCCGGCAGGGCGCGGCCATCGAGGGGCCAGTGGCCAACGGGCACCAGGCTGGGCCGCCCCTCCGCCCCCTGATGGGTTACATAAACGACCAGCGATCGCACCGCGCCACAGTCGACGAACTGGGCAAGCTGGTGCTGCAACAGGCTCAGAAACCGCTCCGAGACAGGCATCAGCGGCGGCCGGGGACGAAGGGGGAAGGGGCCTGGCGATCGCCTTGGCGTGGCTTTACAAAAGTTTTTGAGGAACCACGGGGCGCTTTTGGAAAAAAGCTTTAAGGTGTATGTATCGACCACTACTTTGCGGCCCACCAGAGGGCGGCAGGTCACGGTGGCGACGGCCGGGGTTGCGCCCACCACGCAGCCAAGGCTACAGCAGGGGTAGCAGCGTCCCTGTTCCTGTCGCGTCCCCTCCGGGGCGTTGGCGTCGCCCCCGCTGATCGGCCTCCGATCCTCTGCCGGACCTTCGACGTAGGGACGACGGACCGCCCACCGGGCGGCCCCGCTCACGGCGCCTGCCTCCCGCAGCCAACGCCTTCTCCCGCCACCCCCCTTCCGTTCCTCTCCAGCCTCCCGTCCGGGAGCCCCGTCATGTCCAAGAAGCGCAAGCGCATCAGCCGCCGTCGTCTCGCCGGTCAACGCGTTCTCGCCCACGTTCCCACCTTCAACCTCGAAACCGGCTCCCACAAGCCGGTGACGGCCGCCCGTCGCTACATCGCCGAATCGGATCTGGTGCCGCCAGCCATCCTCAACGTGCGTCGCAACGAGCACACCACCGATCGCTTCTTCTGGGGAGAGAAGGGCCTGTTCAGCGCCCAGTACGCCGAAGAGAACCACTTCCTCTTCCCCTCCCTCCGCACGATCGTGGACCGCATCGGGGAGGAGGTGCTGTTCGAGGGGCTCGAAGCCCTCGCCGCCGACGACTGGGAGGAGATGGAGGAGTACGAGTACGCCTTCGTCTGAGGGCCAGGCGGGCCGGGCTCAGCACTCCTGCCCGGCCGCTCGACCCCAGCCGGCCTCCAGGAATTCCCGCAACAGCGGAAACAGCGCCGGATCGATCCCGTGGCCGCCCGGGAACTCCACCCGCCGCACCGTTCCCCCCGCCGCCCGCAGCCGCTGCTCCAGCTCCTCGCTGGCGGCGGCGGCCACCACCGGGTCCTGCCGTCCATGGGTGAGCAGCACCGGGGCGAGCGGCTGGGGCTGCCAATCGGGGTGGGGATAGCCGCTGCAGGCGATCAGAGCGGCCAGGGGCAGATCCACCCCCGCATCCAGCGCCATCGCCGCCCCTTGCGAGAAGCCCAGCAGGGCCGTGCTCTCCAGCGGCACCGTGGCCGCCAGTGCGGCCAGCCGCCGCCGGAGATCCCGCCGTGCCTCCGGCAGCTGGGCCCAATCGGGCGCCGGGCTGAGCCCATACCACTGACGGCCAAACCCGGCGGGGTGGGTTTGGGGCGCCCGCAGCGCCACCACGCTCACCGCCGGCCCCACCAGCTGCTCACCCAGCTCCAGCAGGTCGTCGGCGTCCGCCCCCCAGCCGTGCAGCAGCACCAGCCGCTGGCGCGCCGCTTCGGGGCCGAGCGACAGGGCCTCCAGGCCCGCGGCATCGGCGTCATCGGGGGGGAACGAACTCACGGGGGAAGCAACCGGCGAAAGGGAGAGAGCGCGCGCGGGGAACCGGGGGGCGGCGGTCGCTGCGTAGGTTGGCCCCTGCGTCCCCCACTCTGCCGCCATGGCCCCGACGGCTCTGCTGAGCGTGTCCGACAAGCGGGGGCTCGTACCCCTGGCGGAGGGCCTGCTCCGCCACGGCTTCCGGCTGCTCTCCAGCGGCGGCACCGCCGCAGCGCTGGCGGAGGCCGGCCTGCCCGTCACCCCCGTGGCCGCCCACACCGGGGCGCCGGAAATCCTGGGGGGCCGGGTCAAGACCCTGCACCCGCGCATCCATGGCGGCATCCTGGCCCGCCGCGACGACCCCGCCCACCAGGCTGAACTGGAGGCTCAGGCGATCGACGCCATCGACGTGGTGGTGGTGAACCTCT
>JBIPMZ010000013.1:0-18806 GCA_044376165.1 Cyanobium sp. | reverse complement strand
ATAGAGGCGGTCGCTGGTGTCGTAGTCGGTGGAAACGGTCTCGGGGTTGCTGTTCACCATCACCGTGGCGAAGCCCGCCTCCCGCAGGGCAAAGGAGGCATGGCAGCAGCAGTAGTCGAATTCGATTCCCTGGCCGATGCGATTGGGACCGCCACCGAGGATCATCACCTTGCGCCGACTCTCGCGGGTCACCTCGTCCGCCGCCGGCAGCCTCACCAGGCGGCCGTCGCCCTCCAGCTGCTCGAACGCCCGCTCGTAGGTGGCGTAGTGGTATGGGGTACTGGAGGCAAACTCGGCGGCGCAGGTGTCCACCGTCTTGAACACCGGCCGCACGCCGAGGGCCAGGCGATGGCGGCGCACCTCCAGCTCCGACACCCCGAGCGCCCAGCCGATCTGGCGGTCGGCAAAGCCCAGCTGCTTGAGCTCCAGCAGCGCCTCCGCCTCCAGCGTGGCCAGGGTGCGCCCCTGCAGCCAGCGCCCCTCCGCCGCCAGGATCAGCCGCAACCGCGCCAGAAACCACGGGTCGATGGCGGTGACGGCGTGGATCTCCTCGTCGCTGCGGCCGGCGACCATGGCGGCGCGCACCGCGAAGATGCGTTCGGGGGAGGGGGTGCGCAGCTGCCGCTCCAGGTCGCCGGGCTCCACCGGCTCCTCCGGACGGTCGCAGCCCCAGCCCGCCCTGCCGATTTCGAGGGAGCGCACGGCCTTCTGAAACGATTCCTCGAAGCAACGGCCGATCGCCATCGCCTCCCCCACCGACTTCATCGAGGTGGTGAGTACCGCGGGGCTGCCGCGGAACTTCTCAAAGGCGAAGCGCGGCATCTTGGTGACGACGTAGTCGATCGTCGGCTCAAAGCAGGCCGGCGTCGCACCGGTGATGTCGTTGATGATCTCATCGAGGCTGTAACCCACCGCCAGGCGCGCCGCGATCTTGGCGATCGGAAAGCCGGTGGCTTTCGAGGCCAGGGCCGAGGAGCGCGATACGCGGGGGTTCATCTCAATCACCACCACCTCGCCGTCGATGGGGTTGATGGCGAATTGAATATTGCTGCCGCCCGTATCCACGCCGATTTCGCGAATGATGGCGATCGATTGATCCCGCAAACGCTGATATTCGCGATCGGTGAGGGTTTGGGCGGGGGCGACGGTGATCGAGTCGCCCGTGTGCACCCCCATCGGATCGAGGTTCTCGATCGAGCAGACAATCACCACGTTGTCGGCCGTATCTCGCATCACCTCCAGCTCGAATTCCTTCCAGCCCAGCAGCGACTGCTCGATCAGGATTTGGGAGACGGGGCTGGCATCGAGGCCGCTCTGGCAGATCTGGCGGAATTCCTCAGGGTTGTAGGCGATGCCGCCGCCCGAGCCGCCGAGGGTGAAGGCCGGCCGGATGATGCGGGGGTAGCCGTCGATCGTCTCCCCCACCGCCACGGCCTCCTCGAGGGTGTTGGCGATGCCCGAGGGGCACACCCGCACCCCGATGCGGGCCATCGCCTCCTTGAAGAGCAGGCGGTCCTCCGCCTTGCGGATCGCCTCCAGGTTGGCGCCGATCAGCTCGACGCCGAAGCGCGCCAACGTGCCGTCCTCCGCCAGGGCGACGGCCAGGTTGAGGGCGGTCTGCCCCCCCATCGTCGGCAGCAGGGCGTCGGGGCGCTCGATCTCGATCACCCGCGCCACCACCTCGGGGGTGAGCGGCTCGATGTAGGTGCGATCCGCCAGATCCGGATCGGTCATGATCGAGGCCGGGTTGGAGTTCACCAGCACCACCTCGAATCCCTCCGCCCGCAGCGCCTTGCAGGCTTGGGTGCCGGAGTAGTCGAACTCGCAGGCCTGGCCGATCACGATTGGACCGGACCCCAGCAGCAGGATGCGCCTGAGATCCGTGCGGCGGGGCATGGGCAGGGGTTGACCGTCAGGCCCAGCCTCTCACGCGGGGCGGTCTCCCGCCGCTCCGCTCCCCCCGAAAGCGGAGGGATCGCTAATCTGCAGATACAAGGCCGGCGGTGGGACCTGGCCCGGTTCCCAACCCCGGATCCAGCCCCAGCCCCGACCCGACCCGACCTCGATGAGCCAGCGCCTGCCTCGATGAGCGAACTCCAGCGACTGAAGGGCTTGCTCCCCCCGGAGATGCAGAGCTGGGTGTTCGTGGAGGCCGCCGCCTCCGTCGATCCCCCCCTGATCACGATCGAGGAGATCGGCCGCGACGAAATCGAGATCCAGGTGGATCTGGAGAAGTGGGAGGGGTTCGCCCTCGACCACCGCAACCTGCTCTTCTGGCATGAGGTGGGTCGCATCCAAAACGACGCCGTCCCCCGCGACGGCTGGGAGATGGCGGCCCTGGCGATCGGCCTGGGCGGGGCCATCGGCGAGCTCTGGGTGCAGGACGGCCTGCTGCTGTTGATGGCCCTCGGCCTCTCGGGCTTCGCCGGCTACCGCCTCTACCTCAAAAACAACACCGAAAAGCGACTGCAGGATGCCATCCAGGCGGACGAACGGGCCATCGACCTGGCCTGCCGTTTTGGCTACAGCCTGCCGAATGCCTACAAGAGTTTGGGCGGGGCCCTCAAGGAGCTGGTGGAGCAAACCCGCAAGAAGCGCCGTCGCGGCTTCTACGAAAACCGCCTGGAGGCCCTGCGCAAGAGCGCTGGCAAGGCCCGCGCCGAGATGGCCCAGCAGCAGGGCTCCCGCCAGTCCGTGAGCAGTGAGAACGTCTATGGATGAGCTTCCGGCAGCCCGCAACAGCGAGGTCTTGGCCCGCCTCGCCGCCGAGGCCTGCGACGACCGCAAAGCGGTGGACATCCGCCTGATCCGGGTGGAGGAGGTCTCCTCCCTCGCCGACTGGTTTGTGATCTGCAGCGGCCTCAGCGACGTCCAGGTGCGCGCCATCGCCCGCTCGGTGGAGGAGCGCCTGGAGGCGGAGGCCGGCCGGCTTCCCCTGCGTCGCGAGGGGCAAAGCGAAGGCCGCTGGGTGCTGCTCGATTACGGCGACCTGATCGTCCACGTCCTCACCCCCCAGGAGCGCCACTTCTACGATCTGGAGTCGTTCTGGGGTCACGGCGAAATGTCGCGCTACGTCAGCCCCCAGGCGGCCATCCCGGCATGAGCGACCCCCCCGGCCTGCCGGCCCAGACGGCTCCCTGCCCCGTTCCGCCCGAGCAGCGGCCCCTGCAGGAGTACGCCCAACTCCGCGACTCGTGGTTTTTTGTCTGGCCGGCGGCCGGAGCGGGTTCGCTGCGCAAAGCCCTCCTCCTGGCCTGGTTGCTGGCCCTGGGGCCCTGCCTGCTCGTCGCCAGTGGCAGCGTTCCCCTGCGCCATGACCCCCCCCGCCTGCTGGTCGCCGCCGCGGTGTCCGCGGTGCTGCTTCCCCTGCTGCTGCTCTTCCGCCAGTGGTTGGGATGGCGCTACGTGCACCGCCGCCTGATCTCCGAGCGGGTGGAGTATGAGGAATCCGGGTGGTATGACGGCCAGGTCTGGGAAAAGCCGCTGAGTTGGCGGCAGCAGGATCTGCTGGTGGCCCGCCACCAGGTGGCCCCGATCCTGGAGCGGCTCGCCCGCGGCATGGCCTGGGCCGGCGGCCTGCTGCTGGCGGGTGCCGGGCTCTGTCAGGCTCTCTGACACGACACCGGACCCGCTTGACCCCCATGTCCATGTCCTCCAGTTTCACGGGCTCTTCGCGTCCCGGAGTGCCGCCCCTGGAGGTTCGTCTGCTGCGGGAGGGCATTTTGGAGTCCGTCCACCGCGTCCATGCCGTTGTCTGCGATCCGCGCGGACGGGTGCTGATGCGGGCCGGGGATCCCCAGCGGCTGAGCTTCGTGCGCTCAGCGCTCAAGCCCTTCCAGGCGATGGTGTTTGTGAGCAGCGGCACGGCCGAACGCCTCGCCTGCGGTGAGCGGGGTCTGGCCATCGCCTGCGCCTCCCACGACGGCACCCCCACCCATGCCCGCGAGGCCTTCCGCCTCCTCTGGGGTGCCGATCTGGAGGCCTCCCAGCTGCAATGTCCCGTCCCGGCAGGGGGCAGCAGTCCGCTGGAGCACAACTGCTCCGGCAAACACGCCGCCTTCCTGGCCGTCTGCCGACGCCTGCACTGGCCCCTGGAAACCTACCTGCAACCCGACCACCCCCTCAGCCTGGAGGTGCGCAAGCGGGTGGGCGAGCTGCTGGGGCTGCCCGCCGAGGAGCTGGTGAGCGCTCGGGACGACTGCGGCGCCCCCACCCTGCAGCTGCAACTGGCCCAGATGGCCCTGCTGTTTGCCCATCTCGGGGCGGGCGTTCAGCCGGATCTGGAGCAGCTCAGCCGCGCCATGCTCCTCCATCCCGAGCTGGTGGCCGGCCCCGGCCGATTTGACACCCAGCTGATGGGATTGGCCCACGGTCAGGTGCTGAGCAAGGGCGGAGCCGAGGGTGTCCAGTGCCTCAGCCGCGTCGGCGAGGGGCTGGGGGTGGCCATCAAGGTGGAGGACGGCTCCTCCCGCGCCAAGCACGCCGTCGCTCTGCACCTGCTGGAGCAACTCGACTGGCTCACCCCCCTCACCCTCGAAGACCTGCGGCAGCGGTTCCAGCATCCGGCCCCGCACCTGCAGCTCCAGGTGCGGGGCGAGCTTCGCTTCGACTGATCCGCCCGCCTCCTCGAGGGGCATCGCGGGGGAGGCCAGCTGGTACGATTCACTTCACAGCCAAGCGGTTCACCGCTGCGCGCTGTGCCCACCGCCGCGGGGTAGAGCAGTCTGGTAGCTCGTCGGGCTCATAACCCGAAGGTCGCGAGTTCAAATCTCGCCCCCGCCACCAAATCATTTCCTCACCCGACCACCCCTTGGGGAGTCGGGTTTTTTTTGCCTCCGGCGCCCGGCTTCACTCCCGGTGGCGGCCGGCACTCGCCTTGCGTAGGTTGGCTGCCGCCCAGGCCGCCCGGTGCTCCCCGCCCATGCCCAACGCCTCAGCAGCGCCGGAGGACGGCTTCCAGCCCGACGCGATCGTGGTGGGGGCCGGAGCCACCGGGGGCGTGGCGGCGATGGTGCTGGCCGAGGCGGGCCTGCGGGTGCTGGTGCTCGAGGCGGGTCCGGAGCTCACCGCGGCGCAGGCCTACGGCCGCGAACCCCTCGACAGCCTGCGCCGGATCGCCAACATCAGCAGTGGCCGCCATCGTCAGCAGGCCAACCACCCCGGCTACTGGAAGCACAACCCCGAGCTGTTCATCGACGAGCGGCGGAATCCCTGGAGCACCCCGCCCGATGCCCCCTTCCTCTGGACCCGCGGCCGGCAGGTGGGCGGCAAGAGTCTCACCTGGGGCGGCATCACCCTGCGGCTCTCGGAGTGCGAGTTCCGGGCGGGGGAGCGGGATGGGGCCAGCCCCTGCTGGCCGATCGGCAGCGCCGATCTCTCCCCCTTCTATGACCGCCTCGAATCGCTGCTGGGGGTCCATGGGGCCTGCGATGGGCTCCCCCAATTGCCGGATGGACGCTACCGGCCGCCCCTCCCCTTCACCCCGGGGGAGCAGCGCCTCCAGCACTGCATCGCCCGGGACTTGGGGCTGCCGCTGATCCACTCCCGCGGCTTCCCGCTGCACCAGCGCAGCGCCGCGAGCCCCTGGCCCCGCTCCAGCGCCCAGGGGGTCACCCTCGCCCGGGCGCTGGCCACCGGCCGGGTGCGGCTGCGCAGCCACGCGGTGGTGAGCCATTTGCCGATCAGCGCGGACCGCAGCCGCGCCGAAGGGGTGGTGATTGTTGCTCCGAACGGTGGCGAGGAGCAGCTCCGTGCGCCGCTGGTGGTGCTCTGCGCCTCCACCATCGAGAGCCTCCGCATCCTGCTCAACTCCAGCGAGAACCAGCGCAGCGGCGGGTTGATCGATCCCTCCGGATGCCTGGGCCGCTATCTGATGGATCACATCTCCACCTCCCGCTTCTTCCTGATGAGCGACGTTCCCCCTTTGGCGGAGCCCGCGGAACTCTCCGGGGCGGGCAGCGCCTTTGTTCCCAACACCGTGAATCTCCAGGCTGGCGAGTCCCTCGATTTCTGCCGGGGCTACGGCCTGTGGACCGCAGTGCAACGCTTGGTGCCGCCACGTCCCTTCCGCCGCTATCCGGAGGCGGCCGTGGGGTTCATGATCGGCCATGGCGAGGTGCTTCCCCACCCCGACAACCAGGTCGGGCTCGATCGGAATCGTTGCGATGGCGACGGGTTGCCCGTGCCGCGGATCGAATGCCGCTGGCGGGAGAACGAGAAGGCGATGGTGGTCCACATGCAGAAGCGCATGGGGGAGGTGGTGGCCGCCGCCGGGGGGCAGATCCTGCCGGTTGAGGATGTGTTCCTGCTTCCCCTGGTGGAACCACTCCTGCGCAGCAGCGCGGCCATCCGCCCCGAGGCGCCCCCACCGGGCTACTACATCCATGAGCTCGGGGGCGCCCGCATGGCCTCCCGGGAGGAGGACGGGGTGGTGGATACCTGGAATCGCTGCTGGCGAGCCCCGAACGTGCTGGTGGTGGACGGTGCCTGCTGGCCCAGCGCGGGCTGGCAGAGCCCCACCCTCACGGAGATGGCCATCACTTGGAGGGCCTGCGAAGCGGCGGCACACAGCGCTGGGGCCAGTGTGTAAGCAAACAGCGACAGGAAGGGGGTTCCGGTGTCGATGACCACAGATCGAGCGATTCCAACCCCGCATACTTGAGAGGCGACCTTTCAACGGGTCGGGCAAGGGAGAAAACACAGGCGGGGGTTGGCACTCCCGCTTTTTTTTGCTTGCCGATGGTTGCCATTGCCTCAGCCATGGGAAGGCGAATTGTCCGGACTTAGGAACAAGCCATCGAGATAGTGCTTGGCCACGCTCGGATCTTGGCAGCCGTGCTGAAACAGAAAACCAGCCAGGGCGCAGCTGATCACGCTCACCTGATCCCAATGGGGATGGGACTCGAGGAAGGTCCGCAGGCCGCGGTAGAGCGCCTCGGGAACCTCCGCCTCCAAGGTGACCCAGCCGGTGCCGCGATCGCCGCAGGCCGGTGCGGGAAGCGGTTGCCAATCCATGCCCATGGGGAGTCGTGCGCGGTGATCGTTCACAAACCACTACGCCACACGCCGCCGCGGAGCGTCAAAGCCAGGCTGCAGCGCAAACCCAACCTGCCTTCCGATGAGACCGCCTGCGGCAACAGACGGGGATCCGATCTTGGGAATTGGGGAGGGCCGCCCCGAGCTTTCCCCACCGGGCTGTCAAGGGAGCGAGAGAAAAGGGCACTTTTTCCCCAGGCCTCGCCCGGACGGGACGACCTCCAGTCCCCATCTGTGGAAAACCCCCGTCACAACGGTGGAAAAACCCGGGAACATGGGGAAAGCCTCGATTGATTAAAAAAACTAATCTTTATGCGTCCCGTGATCCTCGTCCCGAGACGAGACATCTGAGCCCTGTCCCGCCTCCGCAAAACGCTCGGATTTCACCCAGCGACCTCCGGGGGCTCATCGCTCCGCGCGGCGCAGGGTGCGCGGTCCCAGCGGGTGATCGGCATGGGGGTACGCCCCATGGCTGTGACCGTGACTGTGTGCCGGGTCGGGCCCGGCGGCGCCCAGGGGAAGCGGGACCCCGTCCGGCTGGCAGGCGCCGGTGCACTCCCTCTCGCAGAGCGTGCAGCTCTCCACCAGGCCCTCCACGTGGTGGTGGTGGCTGTGCTGCGGAGCCCCCACCTCCCGTTCAAAACCCAGCACCTGGGCGCGGTACTTGCACAGCGAGCAATTCATGTCCGTGTCGCCGCGCACCACCTCGGCCACCCGCTCCCGGAACGTGGCCAGCACCTCCGGATGATCCCCCAGGTAACCCGCTTCCAGAAACTCCTGCTGGGGATGATCCGCGGCCACCAGCTGCGTGTGTTGTCGGATGCGGCTGACCAGCACGCCCGAGAACAGGAAATAGGGGAACACCACGATGCGGCGGTAGCCCAGTCGCACCACCTGGCGCAGGCCCGGTTCCACCAGGGGGAAGGTGACCCCGGAGTAGAGCGTCTCCCCCCACCCGAAGCCGAACCCCTCCACCAGCAGGCGCGTCACCTTCGCCACGTTGCTATTGGCGTCCGGATCGGAGGAACCCCGGCCCACCACCACCAGCACCGTGTCGTGCAGGGGGACGGGCTCCGCGCCGCGCCCGCGGGCGGCATGGTCGGCGGCCTCGAGGCAGGCGCGGATGCGGGCCCCGGCCGCGTGGATCATGCGCAGATCCACCCCGAGCTCTCGCCCGTAGTCGACCCGCAGGCCCGTCTCCGCCGCCCAGGTATTGAGCACCGAGGGGATGTCGTTCTTGGCATGGCCGGCGGCGAACAGCATCGCCGGCACGGCGAGAATGTGGCGCACCCCCCGGGCCTGCAATTCTTCCAGCCCGTCCCGCAGGATCGGCCGGGCAAACTCCAGGTATCCATGGGCCACCGGCACCGGCGCCAGAGCGTGCCGCAGCTGCTCCGCCAGGGAGGCGAATTCGGCCACGGCGAGCCGGTTGCGGCTGCCGTGGCCGCAGACCAGCACCCCGAGCGGTCCATGGGGGCCGACCCTCGCCAGGGGGGGCTGGGGGGAAGCCGGGGGGGGGATTGGGGTCATGGCCGCGCACACCTGTGCCGACCGTAACCCCGAGGGCCCGGCCGCCAGAGTCGGCGCCCCCACCCCCCAGAGCCCCATGGCCAGGGCTCCTCCGCATCAACGCTTCGCAATCCGCATGGCAGCAAGAGACAGATAGGAAGAGTCGCCCTCCTCTTCGCCGTGCGGAACAACACCAGCTAATCGGCATCTGTCAGAGCCCTGAAGCGAAAGGCTTCGACTAAGATGTATCCCTTTGATTGGAAAGATTGGAGCAGACGGCACCGCTTGCCGGTGGGCTTGCGCTTCCTGCTGTCGTCGGTCACTTCCGTGACGCGGCCGAGGTAGGCGTTGCGAAGGGCGACGGCCTTCCGGCTGGCGGCACCGACGGACAGCAGCGCCACCAGGCCCAGAGCCGCGGGTGCGGCCAGATGTTGCTCTAAAGTTTTCGCTAATATTCAAACAGAAAAGCGCAGTGCGACGGGAAAACGACGCGCTCGGACGCAGTTTCCAGAGCTCATTTCAGGAGACGACTCCAAGGTGTGTCAAAGAACCAACCGGCTGGAACTCCAGCGGCCGGTGCCACAGCGTTGAATCCTCTGCCCTGGCCTTGAAGCGGCCGCTCCTGCTTGCCGCGCTGGTGGCCCCCCTGCTGCTCACGGCCGCACCGCGCAGCTTCCTGGCCCACGATGCCGGCTACTACGCCCTTCAGGCCCGCTGGATTGAGCAGAGCGGCCAGTGGCTCGCGCCCCTGTGGTTCGGGCAGCCGTTGTTTGACCGCTGCATCGGCGCCCAGTGGCTGATGGCCCTCAGCTTGAAACTGTTTGGCCAGCTCCCCTGGGCCGAGGCGGTGCCCGCCCTGCTCGCGGCGATCGCCAGCCTGTTGCTCACGGGTTGGCTGGCCCGTCGCCTGCTGCCGGAGACGGCCTCCATCGCTCTCCTGGCCCCGGGGCTGCTGGCTCTCACCCCCCTGTGGATCAACCACGCCCACCTGGCCACCCAGGACATGCCCCTGCTCGCCGTGGAACTGGCGGGATTCTGTGCCCTGGTGGCCAGTCAGCGGGAGGGCAGGGCCTGCTGGCCGCTGCTGGCGGGCCTGATGCCCGGAATCGCCTTTCTGATCAAGGGGTTCATGGTGGTGCTGCCGGTGCTGGCCATCGCCCCGTACCTGCTGCTGGAACGCCGCTGGGTTCTGCAGCGCAGCTCCTTCTGGCTGGGGTTCGCGCTGGGGTGGGTGCCCGTGGGCTTGTGGCTCAGCCTCAGCATCCAGAGCTTTGGGCTGCCGGTGGTGGCGGGACTGTGGACCAAGCTGCTGTTCCTGTCGGAGGCGGATGTCTACGCCGCTGGCCCCCTGTATTACCTCTGGAACCTCCCGGCCAACACGGCCCCCTGGAGCCTGGCCGCGCTTGCTGGCTGGCCCCGCCTCTGGCGCAGCCGGCTGGAGCGGGGCCCCCGGTTGGCGCTGTTGTTGTACCCACTGCTCCTCTTGCTGCTGTTGAGTGCCTTTCGCACCAAAACCCCTTACTACGGCCTGCAGCTCACGCCCTGGATCGCCATTGCCGCCGCCGCGGGCCTACAGCACTGGAGCGAGGCGGCGCGGGGCTGGGCCAGGCGGATGGACGGTTGGATCGCCGGCGCTGGCTCCGTGGCGCTCGCTGCGGTCCTGCTGCTGATGTGGCCGGCTTCACCCCTGCGGACCGCCCTGCAGGGAGTGGAGGGATTGCCGGCACTGCCGGCGCTGCTCCTGGCGGCCGTGGCCCTGGGCGTGGGCTGGCTGCTGGTTCCGCTCCAACCCAGCCCCCGCCGGCGAGTAGGGGCCTTGCTGCTCGGCCCCTGGCTCGCCCTGGTGGTGCTCACGCAGGCGGGGCTGTTCACCGACCGCAGCCCGTCCGTGCGCCTGGCGCTGGCAACGCCCGCCGCCCAGACCGCCCTGGGCCAAGGAGCCGTTCAGGCCGCAGCGGCTGACCCCCTCGATGGGGCCGACCATGCCCAGCTGATCCTGCTGGCCTTGGCCACACCCCACGCCCCGACGAGTTTGATGCGGCCCACCGCCCTGTCCCCCGGGCAACGGGTGTGGATCCGCCGCCAGGAGCTCGGCAACCCCAACCGCTGGGGTCTTGTGGTGCAGGCGCCGGCGCTGGGGGACTGGGTTCTGGCCGAGCGCCTTGACGAAACGGCGGGCTTAACGCCGTGACGCCGCCGCTGAACCCGCCCCGCCGTCGGGAGGCGCTCTTGCTGTTCGGCCTCTGGCTGGCTGGACTGCTGCTGGATCTGGCCTGGGTGCGCCAGCACCAGCTCCCGCCCGCCTGGGACCAGGGTGACCATCTGAGCCGCGCCCTTGGTTCCTGGCAGGTGCTGCAGCAGATCCACCCCCTCAGCGGCGGCTGGTGGCACGAGCTCTGGGCCCAGGCCCCCAGCTACCGCGGACCGCTCACCTACCTGGTGACAGCGCCCCTGTTCTCGCTGCTCGGCCCCGGCTACCGCACGGCGATCCTCAGCAACAGCCTGTTCCAGGCCCTGCTGCTGGCCAGCCTTTATGGCCAGGGCTGTCTGGCGGGGAAGCGCTCCGCCGGCCTTTGGGCGGCCTTCCTGGCGGCGGTGGCGCCAGCGCTCCTCCACCAGCGCACCGATTACCTGATCGACTTCAGCCTCACGTCCGTGCTCACGGCCTGCTGGCTGCTGATGAGCTGGCGACACCTGGGGCAGCCGCGCTGGCCCTGGCTGGCCAGCGCCGGGGCTGGTGTCGGTCTGGGGCTGGTGATGCTCACCCGCGCCACGGGCCCGCTGCTGCTCTGGCTGCCCCTGGTGTGGCTGCTGGGGCGGGCGCTGGGGTCGCTGTTGCGGGGGCGGTGGGTGCTGCTGGCCCAGGCTCTGCTGGCGGCTGGTCTGGCCTGGGTGGTGGCCGGCGGCTGGTTCAGCCAGAACTGGCTCACGATCGTGAGCACCGTGAACAACGCCCGCCGCTGGGGGGTGCTTTACCAGGAGGGGCTGGAGGCCAATACGCTTGCGGGTTGGCTCTATTACCCGCGCCTGCTGCCCACCATGGCCGGTGCCTGGTTGGTGGGCCTGGTGCTGGTGGGCTGGCTGCTGAGCTGCTGGCGCCGGCACGGCTGGCCCCGGCTGCCGGCCACGGCGGAGCAGCGCTGGCGGCTGGCCTGGTGGCTGAGCTTCCCCCTCGGCGCCCTGCTGCTGGCCACGCTGATGAGCACCAAGGACTTCCGCTTCGTGCTGCCCTTGCTGCCCCAGCTGCTGCTGGGGCTGGGGCTCCTGATCAGCGCCTCGGGCCGGTGGCTTCAGGGGGCCGTGGTGGTGCTGGGGCTCAGTGGCGTGCTGGCCTGCCAGTTCGGGCTCGGTCCCAATCTCACCGGCTTCGCGACCCACACGCCCCGCCGCGACGGGCACTGGCCGGTGCCGGAGATCGTGGCCGCCATCCGGCGGCAGAGCCCCCAGCAGCTCTCCACCCTGGCCGTGCTGCCGGACAGCGAGTTTCTCAATGCCTTCAACCTCGAGGCCGAAGGACGCCGCCAGCAGTTCCGTGTGGCTGCCCGCCAGACCCTGGCACCGCTGGAGCACCTGGACGACGACCTGGCGGGCTTCGACTGGTTCCTGCTCAAGGGCGGCGACCAGGGGGTGATGAGCGATGAGCGCCAGGCGCGGCTCAGCGAGCTGGTGCGGCGATCCGCGGCGTTCCAGGCCGTGGCGCGCTGGCCCTTGCCCGATGGCAGCCAGGCCGAGCTGTTCCGCCGGCGCCAGCTCAGCCTGGAGGTGGAGGACTCCCCCTGTCCCGCCGGCCGGCGCCCGCAGCTGGAGCTCTGGCCCGCCGCCGGCCTCACCCGCCTGAGGGGGGCGGCGGCGGATCTCGTTGGCGGCCAGCTGCTGCTCACCGGCCAAGACCACGCCGTGGGGCAGGGGATGGTGCGGCCTCTCGGCCACGCCTCTTCCGCCGGCTGTCTGGCGATCACCGAACGGCTGCAGCCCGCCGATGGCTCAGGGAACGCGCAGACCGGAACGCCGACCGCGGACCTCCTCACGGCAGCGGGGCCCGTCCGGCCCCTCGCTGTGACCGTGCACCGGGAGGTCTCCGAGGCTGGAGGCCCTCCCCCTCCGCCCGCGATGGCCAGCCGTCATCCGCAGCTGCTCGATCTCGGGGGGCTGCTGCGCCGGGGGGAGCTGGATGAACTCTTCCAGCGGGTGGGGCGCATCAACCAGCACGACCCCGAACAGCTGTACCTCGCGGATGGCGAAACCATCCTCCGGGCGCGCCTGACGCACGATCCTGACAACCTGGATCTGCTCTACCCCCTGGCCCTGGCCCAGGCGCTGCAGCGCAAGGCCGCCGCCGCCGCCGTCACCCTCCACCGCATCACCCGGCTGGATCCCACCAACCCGAGCGCCCACCTCGGCCTGGGTTTCGTGCAGCTGTATCGCTTCAAGCCTTGGGCGGCCCAATCCGCGCTGGATCAAGCTGCTCTGCTGAATCCCTCCAACCCCACCCTGCACCCCCTGCGGGTGGCGGCAGCCGCCCTGCGGCTCGATCTCGCCGAGGCCCACGCCCTGCTCACCCGATGACCGATCCGGCCAGCCAGCTCCGCTTCCGCCAGCGCAACCGGGTGTATTACGACGATCTGGCCCGCCTGCACCGTGTGCTGGTGGGCGAAGGTCTGCGGGTGCTGGAGATCGGTTGTGGATTGGGGGATCTGCTGGCGGGCCTGAGGCCTGCCCATGGGGTGGGCGTGGAGCGGGATCCCGAACTGGCCATGGCGGCCCGGGAGCGACACCCCCAGCTGCGGATCGTGTGCGCCGATGCCGAATCCATCACCCCGGCTTCACTCGGTGAGTCCCAACCCTTCGATGTGATCCTGCTACCCAACACCCTCAACACCCTCCTGGATGTACAGGGGGTGCTGGAGCGGTTGGAGGCCTTCTGCCATCTGCGCACCCGGCTGGTGGTGAGTTTCCACAACTGGCTGTGGCAACCGCTGCTGAAAGTCGCCGAGACCCTGGGCCAGCGCCAGCCCCAGCCACCGGAAAGCTGGCTCACCCCCGGAGATGTCAACAACCTGCTCGACCTGGCGGGTTGGGAAGTGCTCAAGGGCGGCCACCGCTGCCTGCTGCCCCGCCAAATCCCCCTGCTCACCCCGGTCGCCAACCGCTGGCTGAGTCAGCTGCCGGTGCTGGAGCAATTTGGCCTCACCCATTGGCTCGTGGCCCGGCCGGCCCGCCGCCAGCCACGCCAACCCAGCGTGAGCGTGGTGATCCCGGCCCGCAACGAAGCCGGCAACATCGCCGCGGCGATCGAGCGATTGCCCCCGCTCGGCCGGGCCACCGAGGTGATCTTCGTGGAGGGTCACTCCTCTGATGACACCTGGGAGCGCATTGAGGAAACCTGCAGGCAGTACAACGGACCCTTCACGCTGAAGACGTTCCGCCAGAGCGGCAAAGGCAAGGCCGATGCCGTGTGGCTCGGCTTCGAGCAGGCCGAGGGGGAGATCCTGATCATCCTCGATGCCGATCTCACCGTGCGCCCCGAGGATCTGCCGCGCTTCGTGCAGGCCATGGCCGAGGGCCGCGGCGAATTCGTGAATGGCTGCCGGCTGGTCTATCCCCGCAGCAAGGCCGCCATGCCGCCCCTCAACACCGCCGCCAATCGCTTCTTCGCCGCCGTGTTCTCCTGGCTGCTGCGCCAGCGCCTCAAGGACACCCTCTGCGGCACCAAGGTGATCTGGAGGGACGACTACCAGCGCCTCAAGGCGGGACGCAGGTATTTCGGAGACTTCGATCCCTTCGGCGATTTCGATCTGCTCTTCGGGGCCAGCAAGCTGAATCTCAAGATCGTAGAAGTGCCGGTGCGCTACCAGGAACGCAGCTACGGCAGCTCCAACATCGCCCATGTGAAGGAGGGGCTGATCCTGGCGCGGATGTGTGCTTACGCCGCCCGCAAGCTGCGCTTCATTCCCTGAACGTTCATGAACAAGCGCTGGCTGCTGGGCCTGGTGGCGGCCCTGGTGATCTACATGGGTTTGGGCCTGGCTTTCGGACTGCAGGATCTCGGCAGCACCCTGAAGCGTCTGCCCATCTTGTGGTGGCTGCTGGCCCCGGCGGCAGCCCTGTTCGGTCACCTGCTGCTGTTCCAGCGCTGGCAGTTCTATCTGCGGCGGCTGGGCTTTCCCCTGACCTGGCGGCCCAGTGCCCGGATCTATGCCGCGGGGCTGGCTCTGATCGCGGCCCCTGGCCGCAGCGGCGAGGCGCTGCGGGGCCTGTGGCTGCAGCGGCGCCATGGATTTCCACTGCAGGTGGGGGTGGGCATCACCCTGGCGGAGCGGCTGGCGGATCTGGCCAGTGCCCTGCTGGTGCTGAGCTGGGGCCTGGGGCAGCGGGTGTGGGCGGCGGTGCTGGTGGGCTTCCTGGTGCTGGCCGGCGGGGGCTGGTTGCTCACGCACCCCGGGGTGATCCGACGGCTGGAGCACGGCCTGGAGCAGCTCCCCCTCCATCCCCGCTGGCATGGGCTGCTCCGTCTGCTGCGGGAGGCCCTGCTGGCCATGGGCCGCGTGCGGCAGCTCATGCGACCGAAGCCCCTGCTGGTGGGCACGCTGCTGGCCTGCTTCTGCTGGCTTCTGGAGGCGAGGGTGCTGCAGGGGATCTACGCCTCCCTGGGCAGCTCGCTCAGCCTCCATCAGAACGCGGTGATCCGCAGCGCCACCGCCCTGGGCGGCGTGCTGTCGCTGCTCCCGGCCGGGCTGGGCACCAGCGAAGCCACGGCGATCGGCCTGGCCATGGCCTTTGGGGCACCCCGGGCCAACGCCCTGGCCGCCACCCTGGTGCTGCGGATCGCCACGCTGGCGGTGCCCTGTGTCCTGGGGGTGCTGGTGCTGGTTCGGCAGAAGGATCTCCGCCGCAGCTGAGCCCTGCGGCAACCCGCAGGGCGGACCGCCCGCTTTGAGCAGAAATACTCACCCCTGAACCTCGTCGATCCGGCGGTTTGCCAGAAAGGATGGAGAGATGAGTCTCCATCTGCCGCCCTACCAGCCGCTCCCCCCTCCAGACCGGGGGGAAGCGCTGCTGCGGGTGCCGATCGCCAGCCTGCAGCCCACCCAGATGTGCGTGGGCCTGGCGGAGGTGCGCAGCCGTCTGGCGGATTTCAGCGAAGAGAGCGTCAAACAGCGCCTGCGCTATCTGCAAGCCAAGCCGGTTCCCTTGGTGCGCAGCGCCGGTGGCGCCCACTGGATGGTGGATCGCCACCACCGTCTGCGGGCTCTTGTGGAGCTCGACCCGCAGGCCGAGGCGTTTGGCTATGTGGTGCTCCACCTGGCGAGCGACGATCGCCAGAGCGTGCTGCACGAACTGGGGCAACGGGGTTGGCTCTACCTCTACGACGGCCGCGGTCACGGTCCCCTCGCCCCGACGAGCCTGCCCACCCGACTGCTCGACCTCCAGGACGATCCGTATCGCAGCCTGGTGTGGAAGCTCAAAAAGGAAGGCTGCCTGGCCGCCGAGCCACTGATCCCCTTCCACGAATTTCGCTGGGGGGCCTGGCTGCGTCGGCGACCTCTGCCCCCCTTCAGTTCCGCCCGGCTGGAGCCGGCCCTTCCGAACGCTCGGGCGCTGGTGCGCTCCCGGGCGGCCTCCCATCTGGCGGGCTGGAAGGGCGGCGGTTGAGCGGGGCCGACGGCCCCCACGAGCGGCTCCCCCCCGTGTTGCGCGGTGCCTCGCCATCGCCGGTCAGCAGATCCTGCTCCCAACGGGCCAAGCGCTGCAGCAGCCACAGCGCGGCCGCAGCCACCCCCAGGCCAGCGGCCGTCGCCACGGGAGTGCGCCCGAGGCTGATGGCCAGCAGGGCAAACCAGGGCAGCGTCATCACCACCGGCCGCCAGCGGCGAATCCCCGCCAGGGCGCCGGAACAGGCGGCGCAGTGGCGGGTGTGGGAGCGCTCCCGATCCATCAGGGCAAGGCGATCGAGCCGCGGAGGCAGGGGATCGGCGGGGAAGGGATCCCCCCCATGGGCGTTCACCCAGTCGTGGAGGGCCCGTACGTAGAGGTCGGAGCCGGTGGCGAGGTGGAAGGCCGTGCTGGCGGCCCCGCTGCGCCCGCGGCGCTCCAGCTGCCGCTCCTGCCCGTGCAGAAAGATCTGATCGTCCTCCAGCACCTTGTGATTGCCGAGATGCTGCAGCCAAACGGGCCGGAGGCGCAGCAGCCAGCGCGGCAGGGGGGATCGGAACTGGAAGGGGAACCGGGCGAACAGGCGGCATTCCCCCCGGCGGATCGGGGTGGCATACACCACGGTGAGGATGCGTCCCAGGCCCTTGGCGCTCAGGTCGTGCCACATCAGAGCGGGCGCGGCAAAGGTGGTGTGCTGGCTGCCGAGACGGCCCTGGCGCGGCCCCTCCTCCCAGAAGACCGTGAAGCCTTCCGGGCCTGCCGTGCGGAGTTCGGCGTGGATGGGCGCCGCGTTGGTGCGCCGCCCCACCGTGCCGTGGTGGGTGAAGTTCACATGGCTGACATCCAGGACGTTCTCCAGGAGGGTGAGGGCATCCATCGGCAGGTCGCGGAAGGTGTCCTGGAGCAGCCAGGGGCCTCCGCTGGGGTCCTCGATCGCCGGCACCAGCGGCAGCGGACAGGCCGCTGCACGGGCGGGGTCGCCCGCGAAAACGAACAGCAGCCCCTGGGCTTCGGCGCAGGCAAAGGACTGGCAGCGGGAGCGCCGCTCGGACGGTGTGCTGCCCGGCTCGGCTTGGGGAATCGAGGTGCAGCGGCCATCGCCAGCGAAACACCAACCGTGATACGGGCACTCCAGCTGCCCCGCTTCGTTGATGCGCCCCTCCGAGAGGGGCACCAACCGGTGGGGGCAGAGATCGGCGAAGGCACGCCAGCTGGCCCCGGCGCCATCCCACCACAACACCAGGTCCTGCTCCAGCAGGGTGAAGGGGGAGGGGCGGCGGCGATCGAGATCCCGCAGGTAAGCCACCGGATACCAGCGTTCTCGCCAAGCGCTGCCCGGGGACGCCTCGCGGCTGGGCTGGGAGGGGGGGGAGGGGATCATGGGCGAATTCTGGAAGGCGCCCGGGGCGCTCCGCGAGTAGACCGGCAGGGAGAGGGAACGTCAGGACGACCTTCATGGCCTACACCCATTTGCTGGTGCCCACCGACGGTTCAGAGCCTTCCACCAAAGCGGTGCAAGAGGCGGTGAAGCTGGCCCGGTGCACCGGCGCCCGCATCACGATCGTGCATGCCCAGCCCGTCGTGCCCTTTCCCGTGATGGGGATGGGGGAGAACCTGGATGGCGCCACCCTGGAGGCGTTGATCACAGCCACCCGCCGCGATTCCGACCGCCTGCTGGGGGAGGCGAGCGCCCTGGTCGCGGCGGCAGGGGTCACCGCCAGCTGCGAGAGGGTGCAGAGCGATCTGCCCCACAAGGTGATCCTGGAGGCGGCCGCACGGCTGGGCTGCGATCTGATCGTGATGGGCAGCCATGGCCGCCGCGGCCTGCAGGGGCTGCTGCTGGGAAGCCACACCCAGCGGGTGTTGCTCGAGGCCCCGTGCCCTGTGCTGGTGGTGCGCTGAGCGGCTCAGCTCTTCCGATCGCCGGGCTTTTCGCGGCTGAGTTCGCGCAGGTAGTCTTCGTGGGAGGTGTTGGTGCGTCGCCCCGCTGCCAGTTTGCTGGCTTTGCCGCGCCGCAGGGAGTTGCCAAACAAACCAAGCCAGGAATCGATCAAGCTCTGCGGCTGACCCGGCAGAAAGGCTCCGGAGGCAAAAGCGAGGGCGTAGGCCAGGGAGGAGAGCCCCACCCGGATGCTTTCTTGCACCAATTGCCAGACGCGATCCCCGGGCAACCCGCCCAGCTGTTGGCGCAGCCTGGACTCCGCCCCTTGCAAGCCGCTCAGGATTTCGGGCCGAATCGCCGCGATCGGTCGGGAGAGCGCCTGGTCCGGCAGATTGGGGCCGTTGAGGGCCCGCAGGCGCGTCTGCAATTCGGCGGTGCTGCCAGCTCGGTTGATCGCCTCGCGCAGCTGCCCGATCCTGCGAGTGGCGGCTTTCAGCTGTTGCGCCCGCGCGGTGTTGGTCGTTTGCACCCCATTCCAGGCGGCGTAGGCCTGGAGGGGGATCAAGAGCAGGTAACCGAGGGCAGCGGCAACGGCAAAGTTGGCGAGCTGATCGCGCCGGGCGCGCAGCCGACCGCTGCCAGGAGCCAGGACCGGCGCCAGCCACATCAGCACGAAGCCGACAATCGCAATCGTTCCGTTGTTGACGAGTGCGGAAACGAAGCGAAG
>JBIPMZ010000167.1:0-5542 GCA_044376165.1 Cyanobium sp. | reverse complement strand
AGGATCCGCCCGGCCAGCTCCAACAACTACGTTGGGTTCCGCGTCTGCTGTCTCCCCCCAGGATCCCTTCTTGGTCCTTGAGCCCTTGAGCCCTTGGCCCTTGGGCTGTTGGCTTGGCCCTGGCTGTTGGCTTTGGGGCTTATGGCTGTTGGGTTGGGGGGCTGTTCGGGGGTGCTATCGAGGCGCCTACACCGCGCCTTCCCCCTCCTCCTCTTCGTCCTCTCCTTCTTCCTCACCCTCTCCTTCCTCGTCACCTTCCTCGTCACCTTCTTCGTCGTCCTCCGCCGCCGTGGCGGCCAGGTTGGCCAGGGTGGCGAAGAGGTTGTCCACCACGTCGCGGCTGTGCTCCAGCTCGTGGCTCGGCAGGCGGTGCGTGCTGGCATCGTTCACCACCAGCTGCTCCTGCTTGCCCGTGCTGGTTTCGCTGGCGGTCACGGTGAGGATGCCATTGAGATCGAAGCTGAACTGCACCTCGATCGTTACCTCCCCGGCGGGCTTGCGCGGCAGCCCCTCTACCATGAACGACCCCAGCGGTACATTTTCCGAGGCGTTGATGTTCTCGCCCTGCGATACTTCAATCTCTACCTGTCTCTGGTTGTCGATGGAGGTGCAATAGATCTTGGAACGGGTCACCGGGATCACCGTATTGCGGGGCACCACGGCGCTGAAGATGTCGGGAATCAGGCCCATCCCCGTGTCGAGCGCCGTGGCCACACCCAGGGAATGGGGGGTCACATCCACCAGGAACGTGTCCACCGCCTCGCCGTTCAACACCGCCGCCTGCAGCGCCGCCCCCAGCGCCACGCAGCGATCCGGCTCGAAGCTGTTCACCGCCACCTCCGGCAGGTGCGCCTCCACCAGCTCCTGCACCAGCGGGATGCGGGTGGAGCCGCCCACCAGGATCGCCCGATCCAGGTCGGAAGCCTGGAGGCCCGCATCGGCCAGCGCCCGGTCGATCGCCGTGAGGGTGTCGCGCAGCAACGGCTGGATCAGCGCTTCAAAATCCTCCCGTTGCAGTTCGGTGTCGAGGTGCAGCGGTGTGTCGCCCTGGCTCAGCAGGTACGCCTCCCGCACCTTCACCTGGTTGTGCTCGCTCAGCTGGATCTTGGCCCGCTCCGCCGCCTGCAGCAGCCGCGCCTCCACGGCCTCCTCCGCCGGCAGCGGCACCCCGTGCTCCTGCTCAAACCGTTCCGCCAGCAGCCGCTGCAGCCGCCGGTCGAAGTCGTCGCCCCCCAGGCGGTTGTCGCCGTGGCTGGCCAGCACCTCCGTCACCGGGCCCGAGATCTCCACGATCGACACATCAAACGTGCCGCCCCCCAGGTCGTACACCAGCAGCCGCTGGCTTTCGTCATCGCGCCGGTCGAACACCAGCGCCGCCGCTGTTGGTTCGTTCAGGATCTGCAGCACCTCCAGCCCCGCAATCTCCCCCGCCTCCTTCGTGGCCTGCCGCTGGGCATCGGTGAAATAAGCCGGCACCGTGATCACCGCCTGCGTCACCGTTTCCTCCAGCGCCGCCTCCGCCCGCTGCTTCAAGGTCCGCAGGATCAGCGCCGAGATCTCCTGCGGCCGGTGCTGGCGTTCGCCCAGCGTCACCGTGCTGTCGCTGCCCATCTGCCGCTTGATCGAGCGCACCGTTCGCTCCGGCGCCGCCGCGTACTGGCGTCGCGCCGCCTGGCCCACCAGCAGCTGCCCCTCCGGCCCGATCCCCACCACCGAAGGCAGCAGCAGCTCGCCGCTCTCATCGGGGATCACCCAGGGCTGGCCGTTCTCCAGCGCCGCCACAAGGGAATTGGTGGTGCCCAGATCAATGCCGACGACGGTGGCCATGGAAAAACAGGGGAGAGAGAGGAGGGGACGTGCCCGAGCGGGAGCGGTGTTCTTAGCCTGCCGGAACGCCCGCGCGGCGGGTGGCCTCAGGGGCCGGCCACCAACACCCGCGCTTCGCGCAGCAGCTTCTGCTGCCACAGATAGCCCCGCACCGCCTCCTCCACCACCTGCCCCGGGGCGAGGCCCGCCGCGGCCGGCCGCTGGCCCAGGGCCTCCATTCGCTCCGGATCAAACGGCAGCCCCACGCTCTCGAACGGCTCCAACCCATGGCTCTGCAGCACCTCCAGCAGCTGCGCGCGGATCAGGCCGATGCCCTCACCGGCACTGCGGGCCAGCGCCGCGCTCGCCTCCCCCTGGCCCGGCTTGTGCGGGCCGCGGCTCCACCAGCGCCGCATCCAGCGCGGCAGCAGGCTCCACAACCGCTCCCCTACCCGGGCCCACCACGGCGGCCGCGACGCCTCCACCAGGGCGGTGCCGGGCCCCTGCACCACCTGCCGCCAGTGGCTCTCCGCCCGGTCCAGCGCATCGAGCACCGGCAGCAGATCCCGCACCAGCGCCTCCTGCTGCTGGCGCAGGGCGGCCTGGAGCTGGGCCCGTTCGCGGGGGGAGGTCATCGGCGGCGAGGGGAGGGGGTCAGAAGGTGAGGCGCAGCAGGGTCGCCAACGTCACCTCGCACGATTCGCGCACCTGCGCATCCAGCGCCGCCACCGTGGCGGCATCCAGCTCGGCGCGCAGGGGGCCGGGCTGGAGGGGATCGCCGCGATGCTCCACCGCCGCCCGCGCGGTGTCGTACGCGGCCCGGATCTGCTGGAACTGCTCCGGATGGCTGTGGGCGGGAAACTGCCGCAGCTGGCGGTGGTAGGCCACCTTCAGGGCGGCGGCGTCCGCATTCGGCGCCACACCCAGCAGGGCGTAGGGATCGGCCATGGTTCAGCGGTTGTGCATTGTTCAGAGGTTCAGAAAAGTTCAGAGGTCCATGAAGGTGCGGCGGCGGCGCGTTGGACGCGGCGGTGGCTCCTCCCCCCCATCCTCGTCGTCGTCTTCGTCGTCCAAGTCGATCAAGCCCATCTCGTCTGCCATCCTCTGGAACAGCGCGCCGAAATCGAGATTGCCGAAGAGCAGCTGCTTCTTTCTGGGGTTGGTCCTGTCCATGAATGCCTCCTCGCGGCGACAGGCGGCCAGGGCTTCCCGGTCCTGCTGGCGGCGGGCCTGCTCGAACGCCTTCGCGCTCAGGGCCCGGTAGGCCGTAGAAGAATTGCGTTCCATCGTCGCCAGGGCGAGGGTGAGCAGCGGATTCTCCGGATCCTGCCGCTGCTGCTCCGCCACCAGCCCCCGCCACGGGCCGGTGGGGCAGAACAGGCGGAGATCCAGCAGGGCCAGCGGCAGCAACCGCTCCGGTCGCGCCGTGCCGCGCAGGAGCAGGCGGGCCTGCGGCTCGGGGCTTTCGCCGCGCTTGAGCCGCAGGCCGTGCAGGAGCAGCAGGCCCCGCACGGCGGGATCCGCCTCGGGGGTGTCGCGGGCGGCGGCATGGGCCTCCAGCTGGCCCTGGCGCTTCGCGATCTCGCTGGCCAGGCCCTTGGCGTTGCGCCGGCAGAAGCGGGTGATCGCCGCCAGGAGGGCCGTGAGGGCCTTCACCTGCTCCAGCGGCGGCAGCGTGGCCAGCAGGGCATCCCACGCCTGGCTCACCTCCGGAAGCCGCAGGACGACCTTCCGCAAGTTGAAGGTGATTTCGTTGGATCCCTTTCCGACCCGTTCCCCGGCCACGTGGTCGAGGAAGATCTGCAGCGCCTTCAGGCCGCCGCCCGTGGTGCTCGGAAGGGAGCGGAGGAGACCGCCCATCATCATCACATCCCCCTCACAGAGAGCCTGCATCCAGGTGGGGTGGACTCCGTCTTGATCGAGCATGGGTGGGGCTTCATCCCCGAACTTCGCTCCGTATTCTCGCTTCAGGCGCTCCCAATCCTCCTGGCGGTCGTTGTCGAGAAGGATTTCCTCCAGCACCTCATACACCCCCTGGCTGCGGCAGCCGGCCTCCAGGGCCTGCCAGAGCAGGGGGATGCCAACGTCGATGGATCCGCTCAGGCAGGTGACCATGCCGCGGCGGCCGATGACATCCGGCAGATCGGGCGCCAGCTGGTTGGCCTGTTCTATGCAGCGGCGGGCCGGGAAGAGCTTCCCGAGCCGCATCAGCTGATCCGCCTGCCAGCACTGCAGCCGGGCCAGGGTGGTGGACAACAACGATTCCGGCCAATCGGCGGGCGCATCATTCGCGGAGCGGCGCACCCAGGCCTGCAGGCCACCCGCCAGACGCTCCGCCAGGGCGTTCTCCTCCTTGTCGTCGCTCGGCTCCAGCAGGGGATAGAGGCGCAGGGCCAGGTCGGGGTCGAACGCCGGGCGCTCCACGATCGGCCGCCAGCAGCGAATCGCCTGCGCCACCCTCCCCCGCTCCAGGGCCTCCTGCCCCGCCAGCAGCAGCAAGGGCCGGCGCAGGGTCTTCAGCTCCGGCATCATCGCCAGCAGCTCCCGCTCCTCGATTAGCAGCAGATCCGCGGCCAGGTGGAACTGCTCGTGGCGCAGGTGGTAAAGCAGCTGCTGCCCCTTCACCCGCTCCGGCGAGGGTGTCAGTTTCCGCAGGTTGGGAGGCACGCTGGCGGGCGACAGGTCGGCGCGGGCCGCCAGGTCGAGGGCCAGCGCCGCGCAGGCGGGATGCTCGGATTCCTCCAGCGCCGCCGCCGCCGCCTTGAGGTGGCCCGTCTCCCGCAGGCCCAAGGCCCGCCACACGGCGCAGTGATCGCCGGGGTTGGCGGGCGCCGCCATCTGCTCGAACTGGCGCCGGGCCTGGGTGGCGTTGCCCTCCAGCAGGTTGAGCACCCCGGCGGCCCAGTGGATCTGCTGGGGCTGGAAGCGCTGCGGCTGCTCCCGCAGCAGGCGGCGCACCTGCTGCTCCTGCCCCTGAAGAAGCAGCAGCTTGAGGTAGCCCCCCGCATACTCCGGGGTCAGCTGGCCGCTGTCGAAGGCCTCCTCCAGCAGCGCCAGCGCCCGCTGCGGCTGCTGCTCCTCCAGCCGCAACCGCGCCAGCCAGAGCCAGGCCCCCCCGGTGGGGGCCAGGGCCAGGGCCCGCTGGAAGGCGGCTTCGGCGCGCTTCGCCTGCCGATGCTCCAGGGCCTGGCTGCCCTCCAGAATCCACAGCTGCTCCTCCCCCGGGCGCAACGTCCATTCGGGGTTGCGCTTCAGGGTTTGCTCCCGAATCCGCAGGGCTTGGCCGTACAGGCCCCGTTCCAGCAGGTTGTTGATCTTGCGCTGCACGTTGCGGGCCTCGGCGCCGCCCTTTGGCTTTGCGTTGGCAGCCGGGGCGGCAGTCGGTGCAGGGGGGCGACGGGGAGCCATCCGCGGCGGAGACGTTGCCCTATTCAAGCCGAAACCCGGGGGGCCGGGGTGCCACCGTTGGCATCGCGCCCGCGGCTTCTCCCCCATGCGGATCCTGCTCGCTCCGGATTCTTTTAAGGGATCCCTCCGCGCCCCCGAGGTGTGCGCGGCGCTGGCGGCTGGGCTGCGCCGTGCCCTGCCCAGCGCCGAGATCCGCTCCTTTCCCCTGGCGGATGGCGGCGAGGGCTTCGCTGAAGCCCTGGTGGCTGCCGCCGGGGGGCGCTGGCAGGAGGTGGCCGTGAGCGGGCCGCTGCCGGCGGAGCGGCCCACGGTGCGGGCCCGGCTGGGT
>JBIPMZ010000367.1:0-5550 GCA_044376165.1 Cyanobium sp. | reverse complement strand
CGCCTCTGGTCCTGGCAGTCACCAGAGTGACTGCAGCCAACAAGGTCTACGACAGCACGATCGTGGCCACGCTCGCAGGCGGCACCGTCGCGCCGCTGTCGGGCGACGTCGTGGCACTGTCCACCGCTGGAGCCAGCGGCCGCTTCGACACCAAGAACGTGGGTACGGCCAAGGCGGTGACGGCCACGGGGTACACGATCAGCGGTACTGATGCGCCCAACTACGTGCTTTCCCAGCCCACTGGCTTGGCGGCGAGCGTCAGCCCCGCGCCCATGTCGGTGACTGGCGTGACCGCCGCCGACAAGGTCTACGACGGCACGACCGTGGCCACGCTGTCGGGCGGTGCGGTGGCGCCGCTGGGCAACGATGCGGTGACGCTGTCCACCGCTGGAGCCAGCGGCCGCTTCGACACCAAGAACGCGGGTACGGCCAAGGCGGTGACGGCCACGGGCTACACCATCAGCGGCGCCGATGTCGCCAACTACGCGCTCGCCCAGCCTGCTGGGCTGACCGCGGACATCAAGCCGCGTCCCCTCGTGGTTCAACTCCAAGGTTTGGTAACCAAGGAGCGCGATGGCACTGCCGTCGCGTCCTTGCTCACGTCGAACTTCGCTGTCTCGAACACGGTTGCCGGTGAATCGATCGCGGTGTTGCCGTCCCAGGGTCTGTATGACACACCACAGGTCGGCTTCGGCAAGACGGTCACGGTAACCTTGAGCCCGTCGGCCTATGCGGTGGGAGCCGGCACTCTGCTAGACAACTACCAGTTGCCAACAGCCGCGCTGTCGACGACCCGTGGAGAGATCCGCCCCGACTGGCCGTCCGTCACGGTGCAGAGCGTCGCGCAGGCACCTGTCGTGAGCGGGGCGTCGTCGACCATGCCTGCGCCATTGGCGTTGACGATCGTGCCCCGCGCAGCCGCAGCGCCTGCGGATGCACCTTCACTGGCACTTGCAGCTACGGCCGCGCCTTCCCAGGCTGCCGTATCTACCGCCAGCGAAGGCTCGACACCGGAAGCCAACGCGACCACGGCGTCAAATTCTGAAGACGGCAGGGGAGGGAGCGAGCCTGCACCCGCACCCGTACCCCCGGCTTCACCTGTGACCGCGACCGCGACCGCGACTGCGGCTACGACTGCACCTTCCCAGGCTGCCATGTCCTCCGCCGGCGAAGTTTCGACGCCGGCAATCAGTGCGACCGCGGCGTCAATTTCCGTAGACGGCGGGGGGACGAACAGGCCTGCACCTGCACCTGCACCGGCTCCGGCTCCAGCAGCTTCGCCGCCCGCCCCGCCTTCGCCCGCTCCGAGCGGCACGCGGTTGGCCGGTGCTGCGAGCCTTGGTTCGGGCGTGTCCTCGCCACTGGCACCCAGCGGGCCGGTACCTGTTCTCCCGCCAGCGGCGACCGCGCGGGCGGCAGCCAGCATCACAGCCTCGGTGACCCAGATGGACAACCCTGCAGCGGGCCTCGGGTCCGTGGCCGGCGACCGGATGGGCGCTGCCATCCGCGCGGGCGTGGCACAAGACCAGGCTGAACGCGCCGGAACAGCGTTCAGCGTGGCTCTGGCCCGACAGATGGCTCGTGGTGTACCGGTCGAGCTCGCGATGGCGCGTGCTGAGCGCGCGTTCCAGGCCGAAGCCAGCGTGCCCCCGCCCAGGACACCCGCGGACGCTGCTGCCCGGTCCTTTGCCTCCGGAGGCAGCGAAGTGGCGCGAAGCCTGGAGAACGTGACTGGAGCCCGTACCGCAGCCGGCAATGCCTCGCTGGAGCGGGCGATGGCGGCCGCCATGGCGCGCGGCGCGCCCTTGGAAGACGCACTCGCCGCCGCAACGGCCGCCGTTCGGGCTTCCGAGACTGCGGCAGCGGCTGATGCATCGCCGCAGGCCACCCTGGCCGGTGCCACGGAGCCAGCGCAGATCACCCGCACACTGCCCTCGAATTCACCGGCCTTCGACCGCGCCCTCAGCGCCCTGCTTGCGCGCGGCGTGGCTCCCGCCGCGGCGATCGAACGCGCCAGGCAGGCGGCCAGCGCGGCCATGGACAACGTTGCCGCAGACGCACGCAATCCTGTCGCCGTACTGGCCAGCGCGATGCCTCTTGTGGCGGGCAACGAGCCGATGTCCCAGCTCGTGAGCCGCGCTCTGGGGGCTGCGCTGTCCAGGGGCCTGAGCGTCGAGCAGGCGATGGCCCGGGCAGCCGAGGTGGCGCAGGCCGAGAAGGCTGCGGTCCAGGCTGATGCCAGCAGCCCCGACAACATCTTCGTCAGACCCGCCGCCGCGGCCGACGCCCCCGCACGCAGCCCTGTCTTCGATCAGGCGCTCGCGGTGGCATTGGCGCGGGGTGCTTCGCCGGCGCAGGCCCTCCAGCAGGCCCAGCGTAGTGAAGCCGCGGCCGTGGATCCCGCGCCGCTATCGAAGACGGCGCTCGCGTCCGGTCAAGGGCTGGCCAGCGTGCTGCCCGAGGGCGGAAGCAAGGTGTTCCGCACAGCCCTCAACAGTGCGCTGGCGCGGGGCGTGCCCCTGCGGCAGGCCGTGGCATCCGCACGCCGAGCCGAGGCCGAGGGCGCCTTCCGCTTGAGCCTTCCTGCAAGCATCGCCGGGCAACTGGGCAAGGGCGCGACCGTCAATATCACCACCGCCGACGGCAAGCCGCTGCCCTCATGGCTCACCTTCGACGCACGACGCTCGCAGTTCGTCGCGGTCGATGTACCGGACGGGGGCCTGCCCCTGCCAGTGGCCGTTGAAGTCGGCGGCAAGCGCTTGCCCGTCACCGTCACCGAGACCCCTGTCAGGCGCTGAGCTGGCCCCGCCGAAGCAGACCACCACCGGAAACAGGAGCATTCATGGAACAACTGATCAAGCGCCTTCAAGGCACACGGAAGTGGCATGTCTTCGGCATGGTGCTGGTGGTCATCATCGTCGCTGGCACTCTCATTTCGCTGGCCACACGAATGGCGCTGATGCGCGACGACGTGGAGGCCCGGCCGCGGCTGGCCGTTGTCGGCCCGCTGAAGACCGAATCCGGCGCTGCGTTGCAGCGCGGCGCACAGTCCTACCTGGACCAGATCAACCGCGAGGGTGGCGTCAAGGGTCAACGGGTGGAACTGCTGGCGGTCGAGGAGGACGACGGAGCCTCAGCCAAGGTCGTAGCGGACAAGAGAGTCATCGGGGTGATCGGGCACCTCGACCCGGGGCAGCTTGCGAAGTCGGCGTCTGCGTATGCCAATGCCAAACTGCGCGTGGTCACCCCATTGCCGCTGTCGGCTCCGCTGGCCAGCGTTTGGTCGCTTGGGCTGGATCCGCGGGAGGAGGCCCGCTTTGCGGCGAACTACGCGCGCAACATCCAGAAGCAGCGAATGATGTATGTCGTGCGCGAGGCCGGCTCGCAGTTCGACGCTCTGGTTGACCCGTTCTTGGACGTTTACAAGCGCTTCGACACGCCCGTCAAGCGGGTCTGGACGCTGCCCGAGGGCGCCGTGCGCGACGCAGACATCGAGGGGCTGCGCGCCGAGCTGTCCAAGATCGACGTGGGAGCTGTCTATGTCGCGGCGCGGCCCGCGGTAGCCGCGCGGGTCGTGGGCGCTATCCGCGCCAGCGGGTCGGCGCTGGAAGTCTTCGGCCCGTCCTTCCTTGCCACTGGCGAGTTCGCGCAGGCCTTGGGCCGCTTGTCGGGCAAGGATGCGGAGCTCCAGGCGCACGGCATCATTGTGTCGACTCCAGTGCTCTTTGACACTGCGAACGAGCGCGCACAGCGCTTCCAGGGGGCGTACCAGCGTGCAAACACCGCGTCGCCCGACTGGATTGCGACCACGGCCTACGAGGCGGCGCACTACGCCCTTGCCAGCAAGCCTGTGGCCGAAGCCGAAGGTGCGCTGATGGGCCAGGTCAGTTTCTTGGAGGGGCAGGCCCAGGTTCCGATCCAGATGGGCGTCTACAACGGCAACCGCCTGATCTCCGCCCCGATCCAGCTTCTGCCCATCGCCAAGGGCGCCAATTTCAACTACATCGACGCACTGCGCCAGGGGCGTGTGCTGTACGTCAACGACCGCTTCATGTTCAAGACCAACGTGGTCTACGTGGGTGCGACAGTGCACGCGGTGACTGACGTCGACCGGCAAAAGGAAACCGCGACGCTGGACCTCTCCATCTGGTTCCGGTATCAGGGCAAGTTCGACCCGCAGGATTTGCAGATAGCCAACGCGGTCGAGCCGGTCAAGTTCGACAAGCCCGTAGAGGTGCGGGAGGGTGACGGCGACCAGTACAGAAGGTACCGAATAAAGCAGTCGTTCCGGCTCAACTTCACCACGGATGGCAGGACCTTTGAGCAGCAGATCGCCGGGTTGCAGTTCCGCCACCGCCTGCTCAACCGCAGCAACCTGACCTACGTGGTGGACGTGCTGGGCATGCCCAGCGGCAGCGCCTTGCTGGACGATCTGCGCCAGCGCCGCGCTGTCAAGGCGGGCTTCGGTTGGGAACTCGAGAACGCCTGGGTGGCGCAGGACCTTGTGCGCGAGCGCGGCGACGGCGCGCCACAGTACGTGAGCATGACGGGCGAGCAGCCCTTGTTCTCGACCATCACCCTTGGCCTGCTCCTGAAGCCCGAGGGTGTTGCCGCGCGCGACCTGGTTGGGCAAGAGTATTTGATCTACACCGCGATCTTCGGCGCGCTGGGCGTGGGGGCCGGCTTCGCGCTGGATGCCCGCAAGTTCGGTCGCTTCTGGGGCCTGCAGTCGTGGCTGCTGCGGGTGATCTTCTGGCCCGTTTTCCTGCTGGCGGTGGGCAACTTGGCCATCGACTGGGCCTTTGGTCACTGGCCGTCTCCAGTGACGAAGTGGCTCGTGACCATCTACGACTCGCTGTGGTGGCTGCTCAGCGCCAGTCTGATCGACATGGCGATCAGGCGTTTCATCTGGTCGCCCCTGGAAAGCACGACCGGGCGCAAGGTGCCGAACGTCATGAAGTTCATCGTGACCTTCCTGATCTTCGGCCTGGGCTTCGCCGGCATCATCGCGGTGGTCTTGAACCAGACGCTGACCAGCCTGCTTGCCACCTCCAGTGTCCTGGCGCTGGTTGTCGGCGTGGCGATCCAGTCCAATATAGCCAACGTGTTCTCAGGAATCATTCTGAACATCGAGCGCCCCTTCAAGGTGGGGGACTACATCAAGATCAACAACGTCATCGGGCAGGTCAAGGACATCACCTGGCGCACGATACGACTGGAGTCCAACGACGGACCGCTGGTGATCATGGCGAACTCGAAGGTCTCAGAGGCCTTCATGGAGAACTACAGCGAGGTTCCGCACGGCATCACCGCGGAGACTCAGATCTATGCGCCGGCCGGCACCGACCCGAAGACGGTGCTCGCCATCATTGGCGAGGCGGTGGAAAAGTCACGCGCTGTTGCCTACAAGCAGGAGCCCGGGTACGAGCCCTCGGTTCGCTACAAGGGCGTGGTGAGCGTGAACGGGCAGTGGGTCAGTTCCTATGTCGCGGGATATCGGGTGAAGATCCTGCCGAAGAAGGCCACCGCACGCGAGGAGATCTGGAATCA
>JBIPMZ010000166.1:0-5571 GCA_044376165.1 Cyanobium sp. | reverse complement strand
CCCCCCAGCCCCCCTGCCAGCTCCCCGGAATCATGAAAAAAGCCCACAGCGACGGCCATTCGATCCCCGAGCTGCTCCTGGCGGTGGCGCTGCTGGCCTTGATGGCGCTTCCCGCCCTCCAGCTGGCCGGGGCTTCCCTGGCCGCCCAACGGGTGGAGAGCGTCAGCCGGCGCGTGGTGCTCGGCTTGGAGCTCGGTCGCGCCGCGGCCCAGCGCACCGGTCGACCTTGCGCCCTGCAGCTGGATGGCGAAGGCTGGCGGGAGCCGCCAGGCGGTTCACTGCCGGGCTGTCCCGGGGTTCGGCTCCCCCTGAGCGGCGAGGGCAGCGACGCTGGCGTGCAGCTGCGCCACAACCTCCCCGGTTCGGTCCGCTTCACCAGCAACGGCCTGGTGCTCGATGGCGGCACGGTGGTGGTGGCCGCGGAGGGAACGGCGCTGGAGCGCTGCGTGGTGATGTCCCTGCCGCTCGGGGTGGTGCGGCTGGGCCGCTGGCAAAACGACGAGTGCCGTCCCGATCCGTCCCTCTAATGCGCCCTCCAGAGTCCTCCCCTCTATCACCCTGGCCCCTCTCCCGGCCCCTGTCTCGGCCCCTGTCTCGGCTGGCCGCTCGCCGCGGAGCCGCGGGGCTCAGCCTGCTGGAGCTGTTGCTGGCCGCCTGCCTGGGGTTGCTGCTCTGGGGGGTGATGCTGAGCTGGCTGCTGGCGGAGGGGGATCACGGGGGGCGGCTGGCCCGGCTGGCGCGGGAGCGCCTCTGGCAGCGACGCAGCCTGGACCTGATCCGCTTCGACCTGCGCCGTGCCGAGCGCGTCGAGGTGGAAGGCAGCGGATTGGGGGCCGCCTGCCCGATGAGCGGCCGGCGGGTGGTGCTTCACCTCCACACCGACACGGGCCCCGTCACCTATGCGGTCGGGGCGCCCCCCTCTCCGATCTGGCGCGGGCAGGTGCTGCTGCGCTGTGGTCCGGCCTTCGACCTGCAGGGGGCCCCCAGCCGGGCCGACGCCATCAACCGCGTACTTTTGGATGGCCTCACCTCCCGGGGATTGATCGCCACGGCAGCGGAGGAGGGTTTGTTGCGCCTGGAGCTGGAGCAAAGCCTGGAGGTGCCCGGGGGAACCCCCCAGCGCCTGGCTACGGTGATGCACCTGGTAGTGCCCCCTGACGGCAACTAGGCAAACGGGCCGAGCCGCGAATCCAACGGGCCCTCGCGTCTCCCCTCCGGCAGGGTGAAGCCCAACCGGCTGCGCTCCGACAGCAACGGCAGCCAAAAAAAAGGCCCCGCGAAGCGGAGCGAGGGCTAAACCGTGTGCCGGAGGAAGGGCATGGGGGAGGCTTAGCTGAAGGCGCAGCTGAGACTGCCGCTGGTGTCAACCGTAATCGTGGCCTTGGTGGAGGAGGAGGTGGAGGCTTGGTCGAGGCAGCGGACGCCAACGGCCTTGGCCGTGTCACCCCAGGTGGCCTGGACCGTGCCGCCACCGCCTTGAGAGTTGCAGTTGGTGACCGTGACGGCACCATCGGTGCTGCCGGTGGGGGCAGCGGGGGGGCTGGGCTTGGAGCCAACGCCGGTGACGGTGAGGACGGCGCACTCCTTGGCAAAGCCCACGGCTTCACCCACGCGGGCGCCGATCAGGGCGGCGCTGCGGGCCTGCAGGTAATTGGGCAGAGCCACGGCCGAGAGGATGCCGACGATCGCCACGACGATCATCAGCTCCACCAGGGTGAAGCCGCGGGCCTGGGCGTTGAGGCGCTGGCGGCGGTTGAGCAGGGCCACCACCAGGCGGTTGCGGAAGGGGGTGCTGGAGCTGCGGAGGGCGGGGCGGGAGTGGGTGAGTTGCATGGGTGATGCAGGGTTCTGCTTAAGTTTTAGCAAAGGCAACCGCCCAGAAACGCGCCGATCGTGAAAAAGTTCTTAAAGACGCCTGAATTGCCATCCGGTGGACAGTCCCGCGTTTCCCTGCGAACTTGGCTTCAGTCCACCAGCGTGCTGGCGGTGCTCGCCGGCTACGCCCTGCTGCTGGCGGTCAATCTCTCCCTGGCGGAGCTGGATCGGCGCCAGGCCCACGACGATGTGGGAGGGCAGCTCGCCTCCCTGCTGGCGCGCCGCTCCCCGCGCCCGGATCAATTCCCGGCGGTGGCCAACGCCCTGCTCGTGCCCGGTTTTGAGATGGAGCTGGCGCCAGCGGGCTCGAACCAGCCGCCACGGCTGATCCAGCAGGGGGGGCGGGCGCTGCTGGAGAGCCACCACCTGGTGGTCTTCGCGGATGGCCGCCGCCAGACCCTGCGCCTCCGGCAGGATGTGACCGCAGCCCTCCACCGGCAGAACGTATCCCTGCAGCTTCTCTCCGCCGCCGCTGCGGCCGCGGCCCTGCTCACCGCCCTGCTGCTTCGGCCCATGCTCAACCGAGCTCTGGTGCGCCCTCTGGAAACCCTCTGCAGCCAGCTCTCCTCCTACCGTCTGCCCCCCGATCAGGCGGTGCCGCTGGTGGTGGCCGCCCAGCCGGTGGAATTACAGCCCATCGCCGCCTGCTTCAACGCCATGCGGGATCGCCTGGCGGCCTCCTGGGAGCGGCAGCGCTCCTTCGTCGATGGGGTGGCCCATGAGCTGCGCACGCCGATCACCCTCATCTCCGGCCACGCCCAGAGCCTGCAGCGCTCCGCCGCCGCCCCCGCCCTCGGCCCCTCCCTCGCCCTGATCAGCGCGGAGGCCCGGCGCATGGGGGCGCTGGTGAGCGACATGCTCGATCTGGCCCGCAAGGACGCCGGCCGCCTCGAACTCCACCGCCAGCGGATCGACCTGGAGGACGTGCTGCTGGAGTCGTTCGAGCGGCTGGCGCCGGGCAGCCGCGGGCGGCTGCGCATCGAACCCCCGCCCCAGGACGGGGTGCTTCCCCTCGCCGCCGGCGACCCGGGCCGCCTGGAGCAGTGCCTCGCGGCCCTGGTGGACAACGCGCTGCGCTACGCCCCGGAGGGACCGATCACCCTGGCGGCCGAAATGGGGGACGGCGAGGTGGTGCTGCACGTGCGCGACCACGGGCCGGGGGTGGCCGAGGTGGAGCGGGAGGCCATCTTCGAGCGCTTCGTGCGCGGCATGGCCGCCGTCGACACGCGGGGCAGCGGCATTGGCCTGTCGGTGGCCCAGCTGCTGATGCAGGCGATGGGGGGAAGGCTCACCGTGGGGGAAACGGCGGGCGGTGGGGCCGATTTCTGCATCCACCTGCCGGTTTGGCCGCCGACCCCTAGCGAGCCGGGCCCTCCTTGATCATGAACCCCACACCGCGCACCGTTTGGATCAGGGTGGGTTTGCCAGGGGGCTCGAGCTTCTTGCGCAGGTAGCGCACGTAGACGTCGAGCAGGTTGTCGTCCCCCACCCAGTTCTCGCCCCAGAGGGAATCGAGGATGCTGCGCCGCTCCTGCACCTGATTGGGGTGGCGGATCAGGTGCAGGAGCAGGTCGAATTCCCGGGCGGTGAGATGGATGGGCAGATCGCTGCGGGTCACCTCCCGGCTGGCCGGGTTCACCGCCAGATCGCCCACCCGCAGCCAGCCATCCTCGGGTTCGTCGAGGCCCGTGCGGCGCAGGCGGGCGCGCACCCGGGCCAGCAGCTCTTCGATCGAGAAGGGTTTGGTGAGGTAGTCGTCGGCACCGGAGTCAAGGGCTTCCACCCGCTCCCGCACCTCGTCGCGGGCGGTGAGCATCAACACCGGCGTGGAGATGCCCCCCTGCCGCATGCGGCGGCACACCTCGACGCCGCTGAAGTCGGGCAGGGTCCAATCGAGCAGCACCAGGTCCCAGGATTGGGAGCGGATGTGCCCCAGGGCCTGCTGGCCGGTGGCCGCCTCATCACAGCTGTAGCCCTCCACCCCGAGCTCAGTGGTGAGGAAATGGCGCAACTCGGGGTCGTCATCGACGATCAGCAGCCGTGGAGTGGTCATCGGAGGGTCATCGCCGTTGTCCGGACGCAATGCCGGTGGAAATGCCCTGGAGAACCGGGGGGCATTCCTAAATCAGAGGTTAGTGCCCTGTCCCGGCCTAAGGATGGGTGTTGAATGGGATCCCCGAACCCCCGCCGTGTCGTCCCTTTGGCCGCCCCGCAGCCTCTCGGGCCAGATGGCCCTCTGGGGCGCGGGGATTGTGTTGGTTTATGGCCTGGCGGCCCTGCTCACCCCGGCCCTGATCCACGCCGGCCTGCTGGGGGATCCCAACGCCGGTCTGGAAACCCCCATCCATGCGCCCCCATCGCTGGGCCACTGGTGCGGCACCGATCGCCTCGGCCGCGACGTCTGCGTACGCACCCTGGCGGGCAGCGGCGTGGCTTTGCAGGTGGTGGTGATCGCCCTGCTGCTGGCTCTGCTGATCGGGGTGCCCCTCGGGATGGTCAGTGGCTACCTGGGGGGCGGCGTGGATCGGCTGCTGGTGCTGCTCATGGACACCCTCTACACCCTGCCCGTGCTGTTGCTGTCGGTGGTGCTGGCCTTCCTGCTCGGCCGGGGGCTGCCCAACGCGGCCGCCGCCCTCTGCGTGGTGTACGTGCCCCAATATTTCCGGGTGGTGCGCAACCAGACCGCCCAGGTGAAGGCCGAGCTGTTCGTCGAGGCCGCCCGCTCCCTCGGCGCCGGACCCCTTTGGATCCTGCGTCGCTACCTTTTGCGCTCCGTGATCACCTCCGTGCCCGTGCTGCTCACCCTCAACGCGGCCGACGCGGTGCTGGTGCTCGGTGGCCTCGGTTTCCTCGGTCTCGGCCTGCCGGAAACGATTCCCGAGTGGGGTGGCGACCTGCAGCAGGCCCTTACCGTGGTGCCCACCGGCATCTGGTGGACTGCCCTCTACCCGGGCCTGGCGATGTTCGTGCTGGTGCTCGGCCTTTCCTTCCTCGGCGAGGGGCTCGAGCAGTGGCTCGCCGCTCCGCCGCAGCGGTCTCCCTGAACCTTCACCATGAAGCACCATCACGGTTACTACACAGGCGGCCGCTACACGCACACCGTGCAACGGGAGCTGGTGCCCAGCTGGTTGGATTTCGCCGCCCTGCTTCGGGGTCAGCCTTCCCCCCGCGGAGCGGAGGGCCGACCCTTCCGTTTCCTGGAGCTCGGCTCTGGCATGGGCCTGGGGCTCTGCCTGATCGCCGCCGCCCATCCCGAAGGCCAGTTTCTTGGCGTGGATCTCCTGGCGGAGCACATCGCCCACTCCCGCTGGCTGGCCGCCGAGCTGGGGTTGACCAACGTGCGGTTTCTCCAGGCCGATTTTCTCGATCTGGCGGCCGATCCCGCCCCCCTGGTCACCATCGATGGGCGAAGCGGGCCATTCGCCTACGCGGTGGCCCACGGCATCTTCACCTGGGTGGCCGCACCGGTGCAGGACGCCCTGCTGGCGCTAACCGCTCGTGCCCTGCAACCGGGGGGTCTCTTCTACTGCTCCTACAACACCCTGCCGGGCTGGCTGAGCCGTGCGCCCATCCAGATGCTGGCTGTGCAGGAGCTGCAGCGTCAAAACTCCGCGGATCCGGCACCGGCCTTCGCTCGAATCTTCGCCACCCTGAAATCCCTCCTCGGCAGCGCCGACGATCCCACGATCCTGGCCC
>JBIPMZ010000180.1:0-5184 GCA_044376165.1 Cyanobium sp. | reverse complement strand
GCCGCTGCGGCCGCCGCCGCCGCCGCGGTCGTTCCAGCCACCGTCGGCCCCCTCAGCCGCCAGGCCCCCACCTTCCGCAACCGGGTGATCGACAAGAAGGCCCTGCGCAATCTGGTGGCTTGGGCCTTCAAGCACCACGGCACCGCCGCTACCGCCGCGATGGCCGACGAGCTCAAGAACCTCGGCTTCCACTACGCCACCCAGGCCGCCGTTTCGATCTCCGTCGACGACCTGCGCATCCCCGGCGACAAGGCCGCCCTGCTGGAGGAGGCGGAGCAGCAGATCACCGAGACCGAGGAGCGCTACCGGCTCGGCGAGATCACCGAGGTGGAGCGCCACACCAAGGTGATCGACACCTGGACCGAAACCAACGAGCGGCTCGTGGCGGCGGTGCGCCGCAATTTCAACGAGAACGATCCGCTCAATTCGGTGTGGATGATGGCCAACTCCGGCGCCCGGGGCAACATGTCCCAGGTGCGGCAGCTGGTGGGGATGCGGGGCCTGATGGCCAACCCCCAAGGGGAGATCATCGACCTGCCGATCCGCACCAACTTCCGCGAGGGTCTCACGGTCACCGAATACGTGATCTCCTCCTACGGCGCCCGCAAGGGTCTGGTGGACACCGCCCTGCGCACCGCCGACTCCGGCTACCTCACCCGCCGTCTGGTCGACGTGGCCCAGGACGTGATCGTGCGCGAGGAGGACTGCGGCACCCTGCGGGGCATCCCGATCGAGGCGGAGGACGGAGGCCGCTTCGGCAAGAAGCTGATCGGCCGCCTGGCCGCCGAGCCGGTTCTCGATGCCAGCGGCGCCCTGCTCGTGCAGCGCGACGGGGAGATCGATGAGCTGGTCTCCGCCGCGATCGAAGCCGCCGGCGTGCGCACGGTGGTGGTGCGCTCGCCCCTCACCTGCGAAGCTTCCCGGTCGGTCTGCCGCAAGTGCTACGGCTGGGCCCTCGCCCACAACCAGCTCGTCGACCTGGGGGAATCGGTGGGCATCATCGCCGCCCAGTCGATCGGGGAGCCGGGCACCCAGCTCACCATGCGCACCTTCCACACCGGCGGGGTGTCCACCGCCGAAACCGGTGTGGTGCGCTCGCTCCTGGAGGGGGTGGTGGAGTTTGGCCCCAAGGCGCGCGTGCGTCCGCACCGCACCCCCCACGGCGTCGAAGCGCAGCTGGCGGAGACCGACTTCAGCCTGGAGGTGAAGCCGAGCGGCAAGGGCAAGCTGCAAAAGCTCAGCATCACCTCCGGCTCGATCCTGTTCGTCGACGACGGCGCCACCGTGCCGGCCGACACGATCCTCGCCCAGATCTCCTCCGGCGCTCAGGTCAAAAAGAGCGTGGAGAAAGCCACCAAAGATGTGATCTGCGACCTCGCCGGTCAGGTGCGCTTCGAGGAGGTGATCCAACCGCGGGAGGTCACCGATCGCCAGGGCAACATCACCCATAAGGCGCAGCGCCTGGGCCGCCTCTGGGTATTCAGCGGCGACGTCTACAACCTGCCCCCCAATGCCCAGCCCGTGGTGCAGGGCACCAAGGCGGTCACCACCGGCGAAGTGCTGGCGGAGAGCCGGCTGGTGAGCGAGTACGGCGGTGCCGTGCGCCTGCGCGATTCCGCCGGTGATTCGCGGGAGGTGCAGATCGTCACCGCCAGCCTCACCCTCAAGGATTGCAAGCTGGTGTGTGAATCCACCCACTCCGGCGAGATCTGGCATCTGGAGGGCAAGGACGACATCCGCTACCTGCTCAAGACCCAACCGGGCAGCAAGATCGGCAACGGGGAGGTGATCGCCGAGCTCGCCGACGACCGCTTCCGCACCCAGACGGGCGGCATCGTGCGCTTCTCCCCGGGCCTTTCCATCAAGAAGGCCCGCTCGGCCAAGCACGGCTACGAGGTGAGCAAGGGGGGCACCCTGTTGTGGATTCCCCAGGAAACCCACGAAATCAACAAGGACATCTCCCTGTTGATGATCGAGGACGGCCAGTGGATCGAAGCCGGCACGGAAGTGGTGAAGGACATCTTCAGCCAGACCGCCGGCATCGTCACCGTCACCCAGAAAAACGACATCCTGCGGGAAATTATTGTGCGCTCGGGTGAGCTGCACCTGATCTCCGACAGCAAGGCGCTCGCGCGTTATGGCGGCGAAGGGCTGATGGTCAACCCCGGCGAGGAGATCGCCCCGGGTCTCACCGCGGCCCGCATGCACCTGGTGGAAGCGGTGGACACCCCGGAGGGGGGCGCCCTGCTGCTCCGACCGGTGGAGGAATACACCATTCCGGATGAGGCCCACCTGCCCGAACTGGCGGCCATCAAGCAGAACGGTGGCCCGTCCCTGGCCCTCAAGGCCGTTCAGCGCCTCACCTACAAGGATGGGGAGCTGATCAAGAGCGTTGACGGGGTGGAGCTGCTGCGTACCCAGCTGATCCTCGAGACCATCGACACCACGCCCCAGATGACCGTGGATGTGGAGGCGGTCGCCGACAAGCGCTCCAAATCCATCGACCGCCTGCAGCTGGTGATCCTGGAAACCCTGCTGGTGCGCCGCGACACCCTCTCCGACGCCAGCCACGGCTCCACCCACACCGAACTGGCGGTGCAGGATGGCGACAGCGTCAAGCGCAGCGATGTGGTGGCCACCACCCAGATCCTCTGCAAGGAGGACGGGGTGGTGCAGCTGCCCGAGCCCGCCAGCGGCGAGCCGATTCGCCGTCTGATCGTCGAGCGCTCCACCGACACCCGCACCATCGACCTGGGCACCGCCCAGCCGGAGGTGGTTGTGGGTCAGCGCCTCGTCGATGGCGACCCGCTGGCGCCGGGGGTTGCCGCCCCCTGTTGCGGCGAGGTGGAGGCGATCGACGGCAACACGCTGCGCATTCGCCTCGGGCGGCCTTACATGGTCTCCCCCGATTCCGTGCTGCACGTGCGCGACGGCGAGCTGGTGCAACGGGGGGACGGACTGGCCCTGCTCGTCTTCGAACGGCAGAAGACCGGCGACATCGTGCAGGGTCTGCCGCGCATCGAGGAGCTGCTGGAAGCCCGGCGGCCCCGGGAATCCGCCGTGCTCTGCCGCAAGAGCGGCGCGGTGCAGATCAAGCAGGGAGAGGACGACGACTCCCTCACCGTCACGGTGATCGAGG
The DNA here is from genome assembly GCA_044376165.1 of Cyanobium sp. Taxonomy (GTDB): domain Bacteria; phylum Cyanobacteriota; class Cyanobacteriia; order PCC-6307; family Cyanobiaceae; genus Cyanobium. The sequence continues at coordinate 2,045 of JBIPMZ010000180.1, read as the reverse complement.
CGGACGAGAACGTCAACGAGTATCCGATCCTGCTGGGCCGCAACGTGATGGTCAGCGATGGCCAGCAGGTGACGGCCGGCGAGCTGCTCACCGACGGGCCGATCAACCCGCACGAACTGCTCGAGTGCTACTTCGAGGATCTGCGCAGCCGGAAACCCACCCTGGAGGCGGCCCAGGAGGCGATCTCCAAACTGCAGTTCACCATGGTGCAGGAGGTGCAGAACGTCTACCGATCCCAGGGGGTTTCGATCGACGACAAGCACATCGAGGTGATCGTCCGCCAGATGACGAGCAAGGTGCGCATCGAAGATGCCGGCGACACCACCCTGCTGCCCGGCGAGCTGATTGAGCTGCGGCAGGTGGAGCAGGTGAATTCGGCCATGGCCATCACCGGTGGCGCCCCCGCGGAGTTCACGCCGGTGCTGCTCGGCATCACCAAGGCCTCCCTCAACACCGACAGCTTCATCTCGGCGGCCTCCTTCCAGGAGACCACCCGGGTGCTCACCGAAGCGGCCATCGAAGGCAAGAGCGACTGGCTGCGCGGTCTCAAGGAGAACGTGATCATCGGTCGCCTGATCCCCGCCGGCACCGGCTTCGGCGGCTTCGAAGAGGAGCTGCGCGCCGAGGCGGGGCCCCACCCCGACATCCTGGAGGAGGAGGCGGCGGGTTTCCGCCGCATGCAGAATCTGCGCCCCGATTACACGGTGGATGAGCTGCCCGCCCCGGTGGTCAGCTCGGCGGCGGTGCTCGACGACCCCTCCGAGGAAGATCTGGAGGCAACCCGCAGCCGCCATGGCATCGAGGCCAGCAGCAGCACCTTCGCCGCCTTCGCCCGGCCCAGCCTGGAGGAGCTGGAGGAAGACCTGATCCCCGATCCCGACGCCCTGGAGGGCCTGCAAGAGGAGGGTCTGCTCAGCGATGACTGACGCCCCTTCCCGCCCCGCCACCCCGGGAGCCACCGCCCTCCGCACCGCGCTGGGCACCCCGATCCCCCAGCGCCGCCTGCCCCGCTGGGGCTTCCACGAGCACAACGAGCTCCTGCACGGCCGCATCGCCATGCTCGGTTTCATCGCCCTGGTGGCGGTGGAGTGGAAGCTCGGCCACGGCCTCTTGATCTGGCCGTGACCCCCGCCAGCCCTCCGCCCGCCCCGGCTCCCGCCGCACCGCTGCTGGGCCTGGGGCGGGCGGAGCTGGAGGCCTGGGCCCTCGCCCAGGGCCAGCCGGCCTTTCGGGGCCGCCAGCTGCAGGAATGGATCTACCAGCGGGGGGTGCGGGAGCCGGAGGCGATCACGGTGCTCCCGAAGCTCTGGCGCCAGCAGTTGGAGCCCTCTCTGATTGGCCGGCTGCCCCTGCGCCACCGCAGCGACGCCGCGGATGGCACCGTGAAGCTGCTGCTGGGCACCGCCGATGGCCTCAGCCTCGAAACCGTGGGGATCCCCGCCGGCGATCGCCTCACCGTCTGTGTGAGCAGCCAGGTGGGCTGCCCGATGGCCTGCCGCTTCTGCGCCACCGGCAAGGGGGGATTGCAGCGCTCCCTGGCGGTGCACGAGATCGTCGATCAGGTGCTCAGCGTGCGGGAGGCGATGGGGCGGCGCCCCAGCCATGTGGTGTTCATGGGCATGGGGGAACCGCTGCTGAATATCGATGCCGTGCTGGCGGCGATCCACTGCCTCTGCGGCGAGCTGGGCATGGCCCAGCGCCAGATCACGGTGAGCAGCGTGGGGGTGCCGGGTGCGCTGTCCGCCCTGGCGCAGCGGGCCCGCGAGCGGCTGGGGCGGGCCCAGTTCACTCTCGCGGTGAGCCTGCACGCGCCGGACCAGACCCTCCGCCGGCAGCTGATCCCCACGGCCCACGCCTATCCGATCGACCTGCTGTTGGAGGATTGCCGCCGCTACGTGGCGGACACCGGCCGGCGCGTGAGCTTCGAGTACATCCTGCTCGGGGGCGTCAACGACCAGCCGCGCCATGCCGAGGCCCTGGCCCGGAGGCTGCGGGGCTTCCAGAGCCATGTGAATCTGATCGCCTACAACCCGATCGCCGAGGAG
>JBIPMZ010000165.1:0-5593 GCA_044376165.1 Cyanobium sp. | reverse complement strand
CTGCGCCCGCGCAAGTTCCGCGCCCTGCTCAGCGGCGCCCTGCTCGTCGGAGCCGCGGTGCTGCCCACCGCTGTGGAGGCCGCCCCCGCCTACACCCGCCGGGTGCTGGCGCAGAACCTGCTCAACCCCCGGGGCCTGAGCTTCGATCTCGACGGCAAGGTGCTGGTGGTGGAGGGGGGCGCCGGCGGCCCGACCCCATCGTCCTGCACCGTACCCGGCGCGCCTCCCGGCCCTCCCACCGATCTGCGTTGCTGGGGCAAGACCGGCGCCCTGGGGCGCTTCAACGAAGCCGACGGGAGCTACCAACGCCTCTGGACCGGTCTCGACTCCATCGCCCGCGGGGAGAATGCCCTCTCACCGGTGGCCGGATTGCAGGATGTGGCCTTCCGAAACGATGGCAGCCTGCTGGGGATTTTCGGCTTCCGGGGCGATCCCGCCACCCGACCCGCCGGCACCCTGTTCGCCCACCTGGTGCAGTTTGATTACGCCAACCCCGGATCTGATCCGGTGCCCCTCGCAGATCTGGGCAGCTTCGAGAGCACCAACCCCAGCCACTCTCCCCCCTTCAGCAACCCCTTCGCCTTGGCTTGGCACAATGGCCAGAGCTATATCACTGATGCGGGCTCCAACCGCCTGTTCAAGGTGGACGATGCCAATTTTAATGTAGAGCTTCTGGAGAATCTCCCCTTGGAGGATCCGATGGCAGTGCCCGGCATCGGGGAGGTGCGAGGGGAGGGCGTGCCCACCGGTCTGGCGGTGAGTGGCGATGGGAAGGTGTATTACACGCAGCTGCCGGGCTTTCCCTTCACCACAGGATCCGCCTCGATCTTCCGGTCGGATGGGAGCGCCGGCTCCGCCGTCACCCTCACCGACGGCTTCACCAACGTGATGGACATGGCCCTCGGGGAGGACGGCTGGCTGTACCTGGTGCAGTACGCGGAGAGCTTTTTCAACCCGTTGGGCACGGGCAGCCTCTGGCGTTACGACCCCATCACGCAAAGCCGCGAACAGCTCGTTTCGGATCTCAACCTCCCCACCGGTGTTTTGGTGGCCCCCAGCGGCACGATTTACGTGTCCACCGGCGGCAGCACCACGGCGGGCGAGCTGCTGAGCTTCACCGCCCCGGGTCCTGGCTCCGGCCGCGACCTGCCCCCCGATCTCAGCGACTTCCCGGCCGATCCGGTGCCCGGACCGCTGTCCGTGGCGGGGGCCCTGGTGGCCTGGCGGCAGGCGCGACGGCTGCGACAAAGGCATCGGGGCGTACCACACAAGAGCCGGAACTAATCAGCCTTTCATCAAGCCAAGAAGTGTAACGGTCTTCCTGAATCCATCTGCGGGCACCCCTCGCGACTTAGTCTGACCCGATCTGCGTACCCACCCTCGTGTCTTCCTGCAACTACTTCGATTTCTCCAATTCGCCCGTCGGCATCAAGTTTTCAGGCACTGATTTTTGTGATGTCATTATTGGCTCTGCCTATGACGATCGATTTTTTGGCCGCGGAGGTGATGACGCAATACTCGGCGGCGATGGCAATGACACAATACTCGGCGGCGATGGCAATGATCGACTCTATGGCGAAGGGGGAAGCGATGCCTTGGCCGGTGGCAACGGCGACGACACGCTCTACGGCGGCGATGGCAACGACTATCTCTACGGCGACGCTGGCAACGACCAGATCTACGGCGAAGCCGGCGATGATCTCGCCTTTGCCGGCGAGGGCGATGACACGGTGTTCGGCGACGACGGCAACGACGCGATCCTTGGCGAAGGGGGAAGCGACGCCTTGAACGGCGGCAATGGCAACGACACGCTCTACGGCGGCGATGGCTATGACGTGGTCTTGGGCGGTGCCGGCAATGACAGTATTTACGGAGAAGGGGATGCCGATCTTCTCCTGGGCGGAGCCGGCGACGACCTATTGGAAGGCGGTGTTGGGGAGGATCGAATCTTTGGTGAGAAGGGCCGCGATGTGTTGGTCGGTGGCACCGAAGCCGACTTCCTGCATGGTGGCGAGGATGCAGACCGATTGACGGGGGGAAGCGGCAACGATGACTTCGCCTGGAGCAGCCTGGATCAATCCCTGCTGGGTGCGCCGGGTGCCTATAGTTTCGATACGATCACCGATTACTCCCAGGGGGATCGGCTCGATTCTCCATTCGCCAGCGGCACGATCACGGCAAGCATTGGCACGGTGGCCACCCTTTCCGAACGGGCCATCCGGGCGTTGCTGAACCCCAGCTTCACGCCCAATGCCGCCTTCGCCTTCCAGGCGACCGGCTGGAACGGCACCTTCGTGGCCTTCAACGACAACGTGGCGGGCTTCCAGGCCAGCAGCGACAGCATCGTGTTCCTGGAGAATTACAACCTGATCACAGCCGCGTATCCGATCACTTTGGCGTAGAGGGATTCAGGCTAGCCAATGAGGAACATCACGACTCGGGCCGCCACAACCAAAAATGGTGGGGGCCAGATACGGGCCCGGTAGAGGCTTTTGAGGGCAAGCTTCTCGCAGCCATCGCAGGGGTGGTCGGGACAGGAGGCGCTGGAGGTTGCACCTGCTTCCCTCTGTTGCCAAGGGATCCCATGGGATCCCGAGAGCCCGCCCAATCCCGCCAGCTTCTCCAACGGCCATGCGCCTGCGACCTCCCCCGACCCTCCCCCTGGCGGCCCTGACGCTGCTGCTGGCCAGCACCGGCCTGAGCGGCGCCAGCCTCGCGACGCCGGCCGGGCGGCCGATCACCGTGCGGCTGGTGGCGATCAACGACTTCCACGGCAACTTGGAGGCGGACGATCTGGAGCTGCGCTGGCCCAATCCCGCCAACCCCGCGGCGCCCCACAAGCTGGCCGTGGGGGGGGCTGCGGCGTTGGCCGGGCTGATCCATAGCCTGCGGCAGGACAGGCCCTACAGCCTGGTGCTGAGCAGCGGCGATCTCTTTGGTGCCACACCGCTGATCTCGGCGCTCTTGCGCCATGAACCCACCCTTGCCACGGCCCATCGCCTCGGCGTGGCTCTCGCCACCCCGGGCAACCACGAATTCGATGCGGGCCAAAAGGAGCTGCTGCGGCTGCTGCAGGGCCGATGCGGCGCGCCCGATCCCCGCGGCGCCACGCAAAGCTGCGCCTTCGGCCCGATCGAGCCTGCCCGTTTCCAAACCCTGGCGGCCAACCTTGCGGCCGTCGACGGCCCCCCGCCGTTTGCCCCCTACGCGATCCGCGCGTTCGGGGGCGTGAAGGTGGGTTTCATCGGTGCGGTGACCCGGGCGACGCCGCTGCTCGTCACCCCCAGCGCGATCGAGGGTCTGCGCTTCGGGGAGGAAGCCCAGGGCATCAACCAGGCGGCGGCGGCGCTGCAACGCCAGGGCGTGCAGGCGATCGTGGTGCTGATCCACGAGGGTGGGGAGACCGGCGATCCAAGCCAACCGCTGGATTGGAACAACAGCCGCTGCCCCGCGGCCCGCGGGCGGATCTTCGCGATCGCCCAACAGCTCTCGCCCGCGGTGGATGTGGTGTTCTCCGCCCACACCCACCAGGGATACAACTGCCGCCAGAACGGCCGGCCGATCCTCCAGGCCACCTCCTACGGCCGCGGTGTGGCGGTGGTGGATGTGGCGCTGAACCCCCGCAGCGGTGATGTCGACCGCGCCCGCACCGTGAGCCGCAATCTGCCGGTGCTGAATGAGCGCACGGCTCCGGCGCTGCGGCAGGCGGTGCTGGCGGGCGAGCCGGCGCCGTGGCGGGCGGTGCTGGCCCGCTCCCGACCGGATACCGCGGTGGCGGCGGATGTGACCCGCTGGGCGAGCGCCGTGGCGCCCATCGCGCAGCGGGTGGTGGGGCAGATCACGGGCAGCTTCGAGCGGGGCGGACCCGCCGATTCCACCGCCGGGCGCCTGATCGCCGATGCCCAGCTCGCCGCCACCCGTGCGGCCGCCAGCGGCGGCGCCGAGGCCGCCCTCACCAACCCCGGCGGCATCCGCGCCAGCCTGCCCTGCGAGGGCCAACCCCCTTGCTCGGTGCGCTACGGCCAGCTCTTTGCGATGCAGCCCTTCGGCAACACCCTCACGCTGCTCACCCTCAGCGGCGCGGAGCTGAAGGAGCTGCTCGAAAGCCAGCAGCCGCCAGGGCGTGAGCCCGCCACCCTGCTCAGCCCCTCCGCCACGCTGCGCTACCGCTGGCAAGCCCGTGCTCCCCACGGCCAACGGGTGAGCGACCTGCGGCTCCACGACCGCCCGATCCAACCCGACCAGGAGGTGCGGCTGGTGGTGAACAGCTTCCTGGCCGCCGGTGGCGATGGCTTCACGGCCTTCCGCAAGGGCCGCCATCCCCGGGGCGGCCCCCTCGAGCTGGAGGCACTCGAGATGTATCTGCGCCGCGCGCGCAGCCCAGACCCCAACCCGCGGATCACGCTGGTGCCGTAAGACCCGCCCCGCGGGGAGGCCGCAGGGGCCCGCCTGGAGCCAGTCAGGCTGGCGGGTTTCCATCCAGGATCCGCCGCCGCCAGCGCAGGACGCTGGCCAGGTTGAGCGCTTCGCCGTCGAATTCGATCTGGCGGATCTGCTCAGGGGTGCGGCCGGCCGCCAGCTCGCGGCGCAGGACGCTGCTGATCTCCATCCAGCGCACATCGGGGAAGGCGCGGCGGGTGGGGAAGAGTTCGTTGAGGAGTGATTTCGATCTTGCCACGATTGTGGACGCTAATTCGCCCTGAAGCGCAGACAAATCACGGGTAAAGGCATACTCATCGCCAGGCTCCGTATCGAGATCAAAGACTGCCGGCCGGCCGATCACGAGCATCACCGGACCGGGCTGCTGGGTCCAGGTGCGGATCCAGCGGGGCTTTTTGATGGTGAAGATCTCCCGGCCATCGGTGCGGCGGCGGAGGTGGGAAGGGCCGGCCTTGAGCTGGAGGAAGAGGTAGCGGCCGGTGCCGTTGCCGTCGTCGTCGGTGAATTCCAGCTGGAGGTCGAGGCCGTCGTCTTCGTCGGGGGAGATCTCCTGCCATTTCTGGTTGGCGCTGGTGAGGCGGGCGCCCACCTCCAGCAGCAGCAGCTTGCCCTTGCGGCGGGCGGTGAGTTTGGGGAGTTCCTGCCGGCCGAGGGCTTCGGCCTGGCGGCGCAGGGCGTCGTCGGCGAAGAGGCGCTCCAGGTTGTCGTAGAGGGCGAAGGGGCGATCGCAGCCGTCGCACACCACCCGGGCGCCTTCGCCATCGCGCGCGAGCTTCTGCATCAGCACCTCCCCGTTGCCCTTGGGGGCGTGGCAGTGGGGGCAGAGCCAGTGGCGGCGGCGCTCCACGGTTTCGGCGACCTGGCGGAGGTGACCATCGATGAGCTGGGCGAATTGCACCCGCTCCGCGTCCGCCACCGCGGCCGCCATGTGCAGGGTGACGGTGCCTTCGCAGGCGTTGTGGCGCTGAAGCTGCACGGCGAGCGCCTGGCCAGCGGCCGCCTGGGGGGTGGCGAGGCTGCAGAACTCGGCGGCGTCGCGCCAGAGGTCTTGCAGACGGAACACCCGGGTTTCGGCCAGGCTCACCACCAGGGTGGCGTGGATCTGATCGAGCCAGCCGCGCACCGCGTAGCTCACGAACGGCGACGGCACGGC
>JBIPMZ010000164.1:0-5595 GCA_044376165.1 Cyanobium sp. | reverse complement strand
TGCTCATGGATCGCCTCCCAGACCTCGGGCTCTGGGCCCACCACCAGCAGTTCACGAGGATCCAAGCGCAACAATCCCACCGTGAATTCCCCCGGCAGGGTATCGAGGATCGTGGGGCGAGGCGGCAAATGATCTTCCAAAAAGGCCAAAAGGGCCTCTCGCTGCCAAAAGGCGACTTGAGCAGGACCCTCCGGGGCGGGGGGCAACAAGCGGAAGGAACGGAAGAGCCCCGCGAGGGACTGGGCTAAACGCATGGGGGCAGCGCACGCGGGGTAAACCATAAAGAGATGCCCGTCAACCCGTGCGCGAAAGCCTAGATCACTTAAAGAAACTTTGTCGCCCGTTCTTGGCCTGCCCCAGGGATTCCTGGTTGTGTTTGTGGGGTTCTTGCAAGGCTCGTAGGATTTCGCGACGACGGCGACGGCGGCGCAGCCAGCTGGTCGCCAGCAAACTGGCACCGATGGCCAGGGGCGGGATCACCTGGATGCGGTCGCTGCCGGGGCGGGTGAGGAGGGCCAGCAGCGCCAGCAGCAGCAGAAGGGGAGAGGACAGGGCCAGCAGCGCCTTGAGGCGCCAGGCGCCGGTCCGGCACGGTGCGGGAGGCGCCATCAACAGGGGGAGGCCATCCAACGCAAGAGGCTGAGGGTGAGCACCCTCACCCCCACCGGCAGGCAGGCCTCGTCCGGGTTGAAGGTGTTGCTGTGCAAGGGGGTGCAGCCCTGCGCCCCCGCCACCCCAAGGCGAAACATGGTGCCGCGGGTTTCTGCCAGAAGGTGGGCGAAGTCCTCCGCACCCAGGGAGGGCTGCTCCAGCCACTCCACCTGCTCGTGCCCGAGCAGATCGGTGGCGACGGTGGCCACCAACCGGGTGAGGGAAGGGTCGTTGTGAACCGGCGGCGCAATGCAGCGGTAGCGCACCCGCGCCTCAGCCCCCTGGGCCCGGCAGAGCTCCTGGACGGTGTGCTCGATCCAGCCCGGCAGGCGGGCATGCACGGCAAGGTCGAGGCAGCGCACGGTGCCCAGCAAACGCACGTGGTCGGCGATGACGTTGAACGCCTTGCCCCCCTCGATCCGTCCGAAGCTCACCACCACCGGATGGAGGGCATCCATCCGTCGACTGATCGCCTCCTGCAGGCCACTCACCACCCGGGCGGCGATCCAGATGGCGTCGATGCCCTGGTGGGGCCGGGCGCCGTGGCCCGAGACCCCGATCACCTCCACCTCCAACTCCCCGGCGGCGGCGGTGAGGCTGCCACTGCGCACCCCGATGCGGCCCGCCTCCAGGTTCGGGAACGTGTGCAGGCCGAAGAGGGCCCGCACCCCCTCGATCGCCCCGTCCTCCACCATCCAGCGCGCACCTTCACCGGTTTCTTCCGCGGGCTGGAACAGCAGCCGCACCCGGGCCGGCAGACGATCGGCGAGGGGGCTCAGCAAGCCGCCCACCCCCAGCCCGACAGCCGTGTGCAGATCGTGGCCGCAGGCATGCATCAGTCCCTGGCGCGTCGAGGTGTAGTCGAGGCCGGTGCATTCCTCAATCGGCAGGGCGTCCATGTCGGCTCGGATCGCCACCAGCGGCGCGCCGGCCGGGCCCAGCTCGGCCACCACCCCGGTGCGGCCCACCCCCTCACGGACCTGCCAGCCCCAGCGCCGCAACTCGCCGGCTACGAGCGCGGCGGTCTGGTGTTCGTGGCCGCTGAGTTCCGGATGGCGGTGGAGGTGGCGGCGCAGCTGGATCAGCTCCGGCAGCAGGGTCTGCAGCCGCTCCTCCAGCCCCAGACGAGCCCAGTCGGCAGGAACCGCGTCAAGGCTGCTGGGCAGGGGAGCGGTCATCAGCGAGGGGAGGCTGTAGGGGCGGGCGAAAGGTCCAGAAATTGGGCCAAAGCCTCGACGGGTTCGGGCGGCCAGCGCCGAATGTGCAACAACCAATCCCGCTGACGGTAGCGGGAATCCAGGCCGGAGGCGGCGGCCCAGTGGCTTTCGGCCTCCCCCCGCGCCCCCCGTCGCCAGAGGAGTGCCGTCAAGCCGGCCCGCGCGTCCGCGAAGAGGGGATAGCGGCGGATCAGATTGCGCAGCTCCCGCTCCGCCTCCTCCAGCTCGCCCAGCTGAAAGGCGGTCAGGGCGGCGCTGGAGCGGGCCAGGGCAAAGCTGGGGCGGGCCAGGGCAGCGGCCTGGAAACAACGGCGTGCACCCTCCCAGTCTGCGAGGGAGCCCTTCACATTGCCCAGGTTGTACAGAGCGGAAGGGTCGTCTGGATCCCGCTCCAGAATCCAGCGATAGTCGTCCGCCGCCGCCGTCCACTGGCCCAGGGCCTCCTCGGCCACACCGCGGTTGAGATGGGGGTCGTTGTTGTCGGGCTCGAGTGCCATCGCCTGCTCCTGGTCCGCGATCGCCCCCTCGGGATCCCCCAGGGCCAGCCGCACATTGCCCCGGTTGCTCCAGGCGGCAGCGGAGGGGGCGCGCTCCAGCACTTGATTCCAGAGCGGCAGCGCGTCCCCGAAGCGGCCCTCGCGGCTGGCCGCCAGGGCGCGCTGAAACGAGGACGGCACGGAAACTTCCGCTGCATCGAAACCCTCCGGCACAGCGGCAGCGGCGAGGGCGGAGGGGATGGCGGAGCCCAGGACCAGCAGCACCGCCAGCAGAAGGGAGAGCAGGGACCTCATGCTGCGGTGGCCTGCGGGCCGCCCAGGTGCAGCCGCGCCGCGGCGGTGACCACGCGCCCGCGGGGGGTGCGCTGCAGGAAGCCGATTTGGAGAAGATAGGGCTCCACCACAGACTCCAGGGTGGCCGGATCCTCCCCGAGGGCCGCAGCCAAGGTGTCCAATCCCACCGGTCCCCCCCCGTGACCTTCCAGCAGCAGGGTGAGCAGCCGGCGGTCGCTGGCATCCAGGCCGCGGGCGTCGACCCGATGCAGGCGGAGGGCTTCGTCCACCAGCTCGGGGCCGATCTGCGTCCGACCCGCCACGGCGGCGACATCGCGCACGCGGCGCAGCAGTCGGTTGGCGATGCGGGGTGTGCCGCGGCAGCGGCGGGCCACCTCCAGGGCGGCCGCAGCGGTGAGATCCACCTGGAGAAGGGAGGCTGCCCTCTGCACGATCGCCTGCAGGTCGTCGAGCTGGTAAAACTCCAGGCGTTGGATCAACCCGAAGCGGTCCCGCAGGGGCGAGCTGAGCGCCCCGGCCCGCGTGGTGGCGCCCACCAGGGTGAAGGGGGCCACCGGCAAGCTGCGGGTGCGGGCAGTGGTGCCTTTGCCAACGGTTAAGTCGAGGCGAAAGTCTTCCATTGCCGGGTAAAGAATCTCCTCGGCGATGCGATTGAGACGATGAATTTCATCGATGAAAAGCAGATCGTTGGCTTGAAGATTGACCAGCAATCCAACGATGTCGCGGGGCCTCTCCAGGGCCGGGGCGCTGGTGATCCGGCAGCGAACCCCCAACTCCGCCGCGAGCACCAGGGCCATGGTGGTCTTGCCCAGGCCGGGTGGCCCATGCAGCAGCACATGGTCGAGGGCCTCCCCCCGGCTCCGGGTGGCCTCGACGGCGATCGCCAAGACCTGTTTCAATTCGGCTTGGCCGATGTATTCGGCCAGGCGCCGGGGCCGCAGGCCATCCTCCCGCGTCGGAAGATCGTTGGAAGCCACTTCCTCCCCGGTGCAGAGCGCCGGATCCACGAGCCGTTCCCTGGTGGTGGAGCCGCTGTGACTGCTAGGTTTAGGAGGGCTGTTGGCTTGGGAGGATACGATGGCCATGCCCCTAGGTTACCGCTTTCTCCGCAGCCGGGTGGTGCCTGCCACGGGCTCCCCGCAGGGTTGCGGAATCCCCACGCCGGCTCTGCTGCGCTTCGCAGGTACACCACGCCTCGTTCCAGCGCAGGCCGAAGAAAGCTTCGCTTTTCGCAAGGTTTGCGGATCGAAAACCGCGAAACGCACCTTCAAGCCCGGTCAAGAAAAAGCCGCAGAAGCCGCGCTTTTGATGGGAAGCTTGCGCTGGCAAATCGAAGGAGATCCTCCCCATTTGGCATGCCTTGAATGGATTTAATCGCAGACTCAACAAAGGTACAGCGCGCTCTCCACTGAAATCCCGTTTATGAATCGGCCTTGGTCTTGGCTTCGCTCCAAAAAGTTTCTTCCGGCCCTGCTCGGGCTGCTGATCTTCATTTCTCTCGCCGTAAATGTGGCGACAATCTATCAGTTTCCCTCCTGGGATGACGAGGCTTATATGGCTAATATTTCCTTTAACCTATCTCAGGGGCAGGGGGCGATTTCCGACATCATCCCCGGGGGAGAGGCGGCGGAGGTTACGAGATACGGCCCTGTCTATTTTGTTGTTCAGTCTGCCATCATTCGTCTCTTCGGCCTTCATGACTGGCTGTTCCGGCTTCCCAATCTGGTCTCCGGATACCTGTGCATCTTGCTGATCGCCCTGGCTTTGCGTAATTCCCACATCTCCCGAAGATGGGTAGCCGCTTATGCTTGCTTCGCTATTCTCGATATCTCCTTTAATCGAAATATTGTTAGCGGTAGAATGGATATGATGGCTGCGTGTCTCGTCTCTTTATCGCTTTACCTTGTCAGCCTGGGCCGACTGCCAGCCAGGCGCGACGGATTTCGCTGGCTGGCTGCCGGGGCTGCTGCGGCGCTGGCCTTTCTCACAACCCCAAGGGCGCTTTTCCTGCTGCCGGTTGTTGCCCTTGTCGCCCTCGCCAAGCTCTCCTCCAGCCACTCGCGAGGCGATCGGGCTCACCCCTGGAGGGTGCTTCTCGCCCTGATTGCCTTCGCGCTTCCGCTGGCCGCCTGGATTGGGAGTGTGGGCGGAGTCGCTCCCTACCTGGCGATCCAAAATTCAGGGGTGGTACGCACCCACATAGCCCCATCCTTTTTCCGCTCTCCCTACGATAATATCGGTATCTCCATCCTGTTGCTTCTCTCATTTTTTGGCTACAAGCACGTACGCAGCTCCCCTATTATTGCGGGTCTTTTCCTGAATTATCTTGCGTTTAGCCTTTTCGTCAAGGAGGTGGGCCCCTATGCTGGCATGATCATGCCCTTTGTCCTGGCTGGGGTTGCAGCGCTGCTGAGCAAGATGCATTTTGCCCGGGCCGGCAAGGCGCTTCTGATCTTCTTGATCGTCCTGCCAAGCTCCGCCGTTCTCGCCCTGCGAGCCGCCGACCTGCCGCTGAATGCGAGCTGTCGCCAAGCCACCTCCCTGGATAAGCTGACGCACCAAATGGCCGCCGAGGGGCAAATCGGTTGGCGGATTGTCGCCGATTACAAATACTATTTCCATCTCGAAAGCCCGCGCAACCAATTGCAAGTGCAGGATGGAAGCCCTGAGCAGATCGCCGCCGCCGTCCAGCAAGCCGACATGGTTTTGCAGGATCCTTCCCTGTCCCCCCCCGCCCCGGGATTTGTGCCTGCGGCCACCCTTTCCTGCACACCGCGCCGGCTACCCATGCTTCCCGCGAGCTTTCTGGAGCGATCGATTTTTAATGAAACAATTTATATCAAGCCAAAGGTAGGTGGATCGTGAAAGGATTGATCGTCTCCCGCTCAGGCGAACGCCGATTCCGGTCGAAGCGGCAACGCTCCCCCTCTTTTGTC
>JBIPMZ010000163.1:0-5600 GCA_044376165.1 Cyanobium sp. | reverse complement strand
GTGCGCAACAGCTGCGATTCGCTCAGCAGAGGCTCCAGTCGGGATCGGGGCGGACAGGCCAGCTCGCCAGCCTCGCCGGAGCTGCAGCGTTGCAGGGCGTTGAGACGCCGGTTGATCCACGCCCATTCGTACTGGAGCATGGGCTCATTGCAGTGGCCGAGATTCTCCCGGTACCAATGGGCGTGGCAGCCCAGGCTGGAGGTGCGCAGGGGCTCCTGGGCTGTGGGTTCCTCGAACTCCGGCCCTTCCCATCGCGGCGCGGGCGGGCGGGCACTGGCGACCCGCCCCGCTCCGGAGGGCTCAAGGCTCGGCAAGGGGAGCGGCCGCGCAGCGGGAAGGCCGGTGGGCATGGCGGATGTCATGACACAGAACTCCCTGGGGGAGGACGAAGGAACAGAACGGGGAAAGGGCAACGGGACAGGCTCGCGGAAATAAGGAACGCACCCGAGAGACACCCTTGAGGTGCCAATTTCATCTCCCCCTTCGATGGGGTGCCCCACATCCTTCAATGGGATGCTTCGGGCAAGATGCGCTACCCAGGCCGATCCTGGTAGGGCCGTCAAACCAACCCTAGGGCGAGGGCAGCGGAATGCGGAAGAAAAACAGAAGCGAGCAATCAAACGTGAAAATTCGCAGCAAGCCCAAAGCGTAGCCATCGCTACCAAACCAGTGCTGACCTTGGTTCCGCCTGGCTTTCCCTGTCCCCCCAAGCCCAATCTGCAGGGCAAAAAGAAGCCTTATCTCGGCGATCCTTCGTCGAGAAAGCACGGCACGGCTCGCTGAACTGCGGGAATCCGTGACCGCTTATACCGAATCCGCCGCTCTCTGTCGAGAAGAGCGAGCCACCCTCCCGCAGGAGCGACCGCGGGGACACAATGAGGCCAAGCGTCTCTGCCGCCACCCGTTCCGCCATGAGCCCCGACCCCCACCCCGCTGCCGCCATGGACACCGCTACGGCGTTCGCCGCCGTCGCCCTCGCCGCCGTCTCCTGGGACGGCGTGCTGACGATGGCCGGCACCCGGGCCCTGCGCCACGCCCTGGACTATCGCCCCCCCTTCCGCGAGCGCAGCGACGCCGAAATGATCGCCCTGATGGACCGGTTGTTGCGCTCCCTGCGCGAGCGCGGCGCCAGCGGGCTGATGGTGGATGCTGCGGACGTGCTCGATGAGCGCCAGCGCCACACCGCCTATGCGGTGGCCGCCGAAATCATGCGCTCTGATGGCCCCCTCCAGGAGCAGGAACGCCAGATCCTCGCCAGCCTGGCTGAGCACCTGCGACTCGACGAGGACGAGACCACCAAGGTGGATGCGGTGATGGACGTGCTGCATGCCAGCATCGTCGAACCCGCCGTCCCCGCATGAGTTCCGGGCCCGGTCGCCCCCTGCGCGTCGCGGTCGTCGGCGCCGGCAGCTCCGGGCTCTTGTTGGCCCTGTTGCTGCAGCGCCAGGGCCATGCGGTGGAGCTGTTTGAACGGGCCCCGACCCTGCGCACAGACGGCTGCGGCATCCTGCTCGTGAGCAGCGGTGTCGAAGCGATCGCCGCGGCCGCCGTGCCCGGCCTGCTGGAGGCTCTCCTGGCGGGCGGGCAACCGGTCCAGCGCTTTGTCATCCGCAATCTGCGCGGCGACACGATCGAATCCAGCCCGGTGGAGAGGGAAGCCGAGGAGTTGCCGGCGCTCCTGATCCACCGCCGCGCCATTTTGGAGGCCCTCTGGGGAAGCTTCCACGCCGCCAGCTTCCGCGGCGGGCGGGAGCTGCTCCGCTGGCGAGAGGACGACGACGCTGTGGAGGCCGAATTCGCCGACGGTTCCACCTGGCGCGGCGATTTGCTGGTCGGCGCTGACGGCCTGTTCTCCCGGGTGGCGCCGCCGCTGCTGCCCGAGCGGCGCCTCAATTACCTGGGCGATCGGGTGTGGCGGGGGCTGGTGCGGGATGGACGCTTCTGCTGCGGGGGTGATTTCTTCGTGTACGCCCGCGGGCGGGGCATCTATGCCAACTTCTTCGACCTGGGCGCCGCTCCGGACGGGACCCCGGTGACCCATTGGGGCTTCTTCCAGGAGGAACCGCTGCCCGCCGACCGGGCGGAGCAGCGGCGCCGGCTCGAGGAACCGGTGCCCCCGGAGGCCCTGGCCCGTCTGCCGGGCGATGCGGCGGCGGTGATCGCCGCCACGCCCCTGGAGGGGGTGGTGGCCAACTGGTCGTTCGACATCGATCCCCAGCCCCTGCTGGCCCGCGGCCGGGTGGCCCTGATCGGCGACGCGGCCCACGCCATGAGCTCCTCCCAGGCCCGGGGGATGACCGCTGGCCTGGAGGATGCGGTGGCGCTGGCGCGCCTCCTCGGCCAGGCCCGCTCCGAGGGGGTGGCGGCGGCCCTGGCGGCCTACAACGCGGAGCGGCTGCCGGTGGTTCACCGCTACCAGGAACGCAGCCGGCGGGTGAGTGCCCGCACCGGTCGCCGCCGGCCCCCGGAGGTGCTCAACGCCCCCACAACCCCGAAGCCAGACGGGTGAGAGTGCCGGATAAAGGGCGAGGGCTACGGGAGTCTGTCGCCATAGTGACAGTCTTAAGGTGGCACAGTACTCAGTATGGGAAGACCTGCGATGCGTTCGGTGGCGACCTCCTCCTCCCTTCCCCGAATCGGCGGCCCCGCCCCTTCGCGCACCTACCGCCTGGTGGATGAACAGGGAGCCCCCCATCCCGTGCTCGACGACCTCTACGACTCCCTCGAAGCGGCCTGGGGGGAAGCCCTCTCCTGGTGGCAGGAGCACAGCTTCGGGCAGGGTCCCGTGGGCATCGGGGTGGAGGTGAGCACCGCCAGTGGCGAGTGGCGCACCCTGCGCCATCCGGGCAGCTGAGTCGGGGCGAGGGGGGAGAGCCGGGGTCCTTCAGGCCACCTGCACCCCTTTCCAGAAGGCCACCCTGCCCTGGATCTGTCGGGCCGCTTCCTTTGGCTCCGGGTAGAACCAGGCGGCGTTGGCATTCACCTTCCCGTCGACCACCACGTCGTAGTAGTGCGCCTCCCCCTTCCAGCCGCACACCGTGCGATGGGAGGAGGGGCGTACGCAATTGGGATCGAGGGAGTCGGCGGGAAAGTAGGCGTTCCCCTCCACCGTGACGATGTCGTCACTGCTGGCGATCGGATGGTTCATCCAGCGGGCTTCCATGGGGGTCGGGGGTATCGGCGTTGCCATCTTGACGCAAGGATCCGCCCGAACAAACCCTCAGAGCCAGGGGGTCGGGTCGTAGATGCGCAAGGTGCCTACGCCCACGGGCGAGGCCACCGGATCCGGACCGGCTGGCCAAGCCAGCACCTGGAACAGGTAGGTGTCGGCCACCATGGGATTGCGCCAGGCCCGCAGGGCTACGGTGACGGTGGTGCCCGGGGCCACGGGCTCAGGAAAATCGAGCAGAAGCAGGCCTTCGCTGCGCGCGAAGCGCACCCCCACCGGCACCGGCTTCCCCTCCCGCCGCGGGCGTCCGACGAAGGCGCGGGCCCGGTCCAGCCGTTCGAGGAAGCCGGTGTCGGCCCCGCGGATCTGCTGCAGGGAAAGGCGGGCCAAGGAGGCTCCCGCCTCTGGGGAGAGGTCGATCGTCAGGTAGTGCTCCACGCCGCCTTCGGCGACGTTGGAGTTGTAGGTGCGCAGATCCGCCTTCCAGGGCGGCCGGAGGAAAAAGGTGGAACCGCGCAGCTCCAAACTGCGGCCCGCGGGCGCGAGGAACCAGGGGAAGCCGACCAGCAGCAGCGCGGCGAGGCGGAGAGCCGCACCCTGGCGCCGGAAATGGGGCTTCATCGGAGAGAAACGGCGCTGCCGGCCTGAAAAAACGGACGCGGATCCTGATCGAAGCGATGGGTGGTGGGAAGCGGGGCGGGCTGGGCCGTGGCATCGGCGGGGTCGAGGGCAGCGGTGCACTCCAGGGCCGTGCGCAGGCGGCGGGCGGCATGCAGGGGCATATCCCGAGGAACGCTGATGCGATCGCGCAGATGGCGCAAGCCAGGGGCGCTCCCGGCGGGCGGTGGGCATTCCCGGCCCGTCGCCAGCAGGGTGAGGGCCGCCCGCAAGGCGGTGTCAAAGGCCTCCGCACCGGCGGGATGGCGGCGCAGCAGCGGGCCTCGGTGCTTCACGGTCC
Organism: Cyanobium sp.; assembly: GCA_044376165.1. Classification (GTDB taxonomy): domain Bacteria; phylum Cyanobacteriota; class Cyanobacteriia; order PCC-6307; family Cyanobiaceae; genus Cyanobium. The sequence goes on along the minus strand of JBIPMZ010000163.1, from coordinate 1,473 downwards.
GAGCCAGGGCCAGCCAGGCGGCCTCGGGGGGTTCCGGCTGGCTGGTTTCCGGATCGGATGGCCCCGCCCCGAGGATCGGCCAGGGTCCCGCATCGATGCGCCGCGCCAGTTCCCGTTGTGCGGCGGTGCCGCTGGCCTGGCAGCCGCCCAGCTGGGGGGGAAGATCATGGGCATGGGTGTGGAAGTCGCTCTGGGTGCCGAGGTAGGCGGGCCGGTTCTCCAGGGAGCGAAACCAGCGGTCGAGGCCGGGATGCTCCTGCCGCAGCAGGTATCCCTTGTAATACGCCAGGCTTGCCCCCATCCTCTCCAGGAACGGCACAAACACAAGGTCGGCGCTGCTCAAAGCGTCGAACAGGAAAGGGCCCTCCCCCACGGCCAGAGCTTCCTCCAGGCGCCTCGCCACCCGCAGGAAAGCCGTGGCGAAACCGGCTTCCTCCGCGGCATTTCGGGGACGCTGGCAAAGCCAGAGGCACCAGGCGCGGAAGAGGTCGCGCTCCAGACCTCGCAGGAGCCGCACCTCCGGATCGTCCAGGGACGGACCGAGAGGCCCGAAGGCGTGCTCCAACGCCAAAAGGATTTGGTCGCTCTCGGTGATCAACCGGCCATCGAGCTCCAGGGCCGGCAGGTAGCCGGTTGGCACCAGCTGGCGGTACCAGGGCTCCTTCTCGCCGTAGCAAACCATCGCCACCTTGCGCACCCGGTAGGGGATCCGCCGCTCCTCCAGCCACAGCCACACCTTTTGGCAATAGGGGCACCAGGCATGGTGGTCGCGGTAGAGGGTGACTCGCACGGCGGCGGGGTCTTCGCCGAAGAGGCGCAGGCTGGCGTGGGAGCTGTTGGGGCCGTTGAGGGGGTCGAGCGGAGCGGGCCCGTGCTCCACGGCCAGCTTCTCGAGGTCAGTCCAGGGGAGGGCGGTGTCCGCCAAGGCTACGGAACGGGAAGGAGATTCCCAGAATCTTCGCCCAACGACACCGCGGGGGGGAGACCTGTGCCGGATCAGTCAAGGCTGGCTTCGCCGGTCTCGCCGGTGCGGATGCGCATGGCCTCCTCCACCGCCAGCACCACGATCTTTCCATCGCCGATCTCCCCGGTGCTCGCGGATTCACGGATGGCCGCCATCACAGCCGCCACCGCCTCCTCTCCGACGAGGAGAGTGAGCATGATCTTTGGGAGGAATCGGGCCTCCACCTTGATGCCGCGGTACACCTCCGTGTGACCGAGCTGCTTGCCGAAGCCAGTCACCTGGCTGACGGTGATGCCATTGATGCCGCAGGCCACGAGGGCATCTTTGACAGCGTCGAGCTTCTCCGGGCGGATGATGGCAAAAAGGAGTTTCACAGGACCAAGGAGTGGGGGCGGAGGGGGGGGGTGACGGGGGTGGGTAGGGAAGTCAGGCGGGTATTCCCTGAAGGAGCCGTGGCGGAGATCGCTTTGGGAGGGGGCCGCAAGCTCGGGCGCCGCTGGGCCAGGGGG
>JBIPMZ010000162.1:0-5626 GCA_044376165.1 Cyanobium sp. | reverse complement strand
GTACTTAGTGGGCACAAGCAGACATCGGGTTTTCCATGAATCGATTCTAGAAATGCCAGGCCAGACCATGGCAACCCAGCCCACCATCGCAACGCCTCACCGACCGCTAGCCTTGAGCACTGTCTTTACTGTTTTGAGCAGGATTAGCAAGTCGAGTCCGACGTTCCAATGGCGCAAGTAGTAGAGGTCGTAGCTGAGCTTGACCTCAGCTTCTTCCAAGCTGGCCGCATAGGGAGCGCACACCTGGGCCCAGCCGCTGAGACCGGGCGGCATCCAGTGCCTCTTGCGGTAATGGGGAATGCTCTGCTCCAGGGTCTGCTCGAGTTCCGGGCGTTCCGGACGGGGTCCGATCAGGCTCATCTCCCCACGCAGAACGTTCAACAGTTGGGGCAGTTCATCCAGGCGAACCCTGCGCAACAACCAACCCACACGGGTAATGCGATCATCACCCCGTGCTGTCCAGCTCGCCGGCTCGGATGGATCGCTCACACGCATTGTGCGCAGCTTCCAAACGCGGAAACTCTCCCCCATCAAGCCGCTTCGCTCCTGCACATAGAGCACAGGGCCCCAGTCCTCCAGCCAGATCAGCAGCCCAGCCAGGAGCATCAGTGGCAGGCAGAGAAGGAACATGACCGCGGCCACAAACAGGTCGCCGGACCGCTTGATCTGGCGCTGGACACTTAGGGGATCAGACCAGGGGATGTCCTCCAGGCGCAGGGCCTCCTCCGGCAGGTGCGCAGGGAGCAGCCGTTGCTGCTGGTGCTCGGCCATCTCCAGCAGGGTCAGGTCGCCTCGATGCCGGGTTTGGGCAAGACTCCAGAGCAGCCATCGCCCACAGAGGGCCCAGAGGCTCAACCCGCTCATCAGCAGGAGCTGAACCCGGCGATGCCCCAGGGTGGAGGTCTTCGGCAGGTGCAGGGTCCAGTACGCCAACACCACCACAAGGGCCGTGGCCATGGCGGTGACCAGCAGCCGCCCCAACAGCTGGCTCAGCCTCAAGCGCGGCCAACGAAGAAGGGTATAACTGCCGAACAGCCAGCTCAGAAAGATGTAAACCCCTGCAAAGGCCAGCAGTTTGTCCGGCTGCTGCCTCAGGCCCGTAGCGAAGAAACGATCGAGAAACACTGCGAGGCCCGCGATCCCCAGGACATCCAGTCCGACGCAGACGAGCAATACCTGACGGGGTCTCAACGCCAACACACCAGCACAAGGGAGTCGGAACGCAGGGAAGGGCCGAGGGACCAGGCCTGGGGAGGGAGGCCCAGAGGCCGTCACCCGGGCAACGTCCCCATCAAACTCCCCATCTCCAAAGCCTGCATACCGTAGCTCCAGCCCAGGTTGCTTTTGATGCCGGCCCGCTCCAGCGCTTGCTGCAGGGTGTCGGTGGTGAGCACGCCAAACACCACCGGCACCCCGGTTTCACGGGCGACGGCGGCCACCCCTTTGCTCACCTCCGCCACCACCACGTCGAAGTGGGGCGTATCCCCGCGGATCACAGCCCCGAGGGTGATCACCACCTGGTAGCGGCCGCTCGCCGCCAGGCGCTGGGCCACCAGGGGAATCTCAAAGCTGCCTGGCACCCAGGCCACATCCAGCTGGGCGCTGGTGGGAGTGATGTCAATGCCGTGGCGGGAGAGGCAATCGAGGCAACCACTCAATAGCTTGCCGGTCACCAGGTCGTTGAACCGGGCGATGACAATGGCGAGATGCAGCCCCGCCGCGTCGGTGAAACGACCTTCGAATACGGCCAAGGGTTCAGATGACGAAGTAGCTCACGCCCCAGTTGACCAGCACCAGCGCCACCCAAGCCAGGCCGCCGATCAGGATCAGCTTGTTGGAGCGGCCGCTGTCCTCCGTGCTCGCGTAGAGAACCGGCACGGCCACGATCAGCGCAAAGGAGAGCACCACCAGGGCCAGAACCGTGAGCGTGTTGATGATCTGCATGGTGGAGGGGAAGGTGGGGCGAGAGGGGGCGCGCCGGCCATGTCAGGCGATCGCCGCATCCTCCCACGCAGCCCCGGAGGAGCCGGAGCCCGGAGCGACCTTCCTTCACAAGTTGTCGGGTGCCGCCCTCGGCGACACCACAGGTGGTGGGCTTTAGAATCACAGACCACATCCCCAGCGTGATGGCGGCACGGTCCGGACATCCCACGCCCCCCTTGGCAGCTCCCCTGCCGCAGCAGCTCTCCCTGCAGGCGGGCCCGGGCCTGCAGGGAGAGCTCTTCGCCCCGGCGCGGGAAGTCCCCCAAAGCACGGAAGAAAAACCCTCCGGAGACGATGACCTCGCCGCAGAGGGCCGACGGAGGCCCCGCCGGCCGCAGGCGACAGCCGGGCCCGCGGCAGATGGGGGGCCGGGAGGAGCTGACGGGGAGGCGGCGGATCTGCCCCGCTGGCACCACCACAGCCTGGTGGATCCGTCCCTGCTGCCGCCGATGCTTCGCCACTACGTAGAGCTCAAAGCGGCCCATCCCGAGCGGGTCTTGCTCTACCGCCTGGGCGATTTCTTCGAGTTCTTCTTCGAGGACGCGATCCTGCTCGCCCGCCTGCTCGAGCTCACCCTCACCGGCAAGGACGCGGGCCGCTCGATCGGGCGCGTCCCCATGGCGGGCATCCCCCATCACGCCGTGGAGCGCTACTGCACCGACCTGCTGCGGCGCGGGCTCAGCGTCGCCCTCTGCGATCAGCTGGAGTCCACCCCGGCCAAGGGGGCGCTGCTGCGCCGCGACATCACCCGGGTGCTCACGCCGGGCACCGTGCTGGAGGAGGGCCTGCTCGCCGCCCGCCGCAACAACTGGCTCTGCGCGGTGGTAACGGAAGCCGACCGCTGGGGGCTGGCGGTGGCCGATGTCAGCACCGGCGAATTCCGGGTCACCGAACGGCGGGGCGGCGCGGGGCTGCACCAGGAGCTTCTGCCTTTGGAGGCCGCCGAGGTGGTGGCCCCAGCGGAGCGGGAGAAGGCCGTGGAGCCCCAGCCCGCAAGCGCCCCGGATTGGTGCCCCCCCGGCCTGCGGCTCACCCGGCTGGGGCGCACCCCCTTCGAGGCTCCGGAAGCGGCGGCCCGACTGCGGCGCCACTTCCGCCTGGCCAGCCTGGATGGCCTGGGCCTGGGGGCGGCCCCCCTGGCGATGCGGGCCGCTGGAGGGCTGCTGGCCTATCTCGACACCACCCAGCCGGCGATCGACGCGGCGGCCGACGCTCCGGCCCCGATTCCCCTGGAGCCTCCTCGCCTCTGGCACGCCGGTGACCAGCTGGTGCTCGACGCCCAGACCCGCCGCAACCTCGAATTGACCCGCACCCAGCTGGGGGGAGCCCTGCACGGCTCCCTGCTCTGGGCGGTGGATCGCACCGCCACCGCCATGGGGGGACGCTGCCTGCGGCGCTGGATCGAAGCCCCCCTGGTGGACCGGGCCGCGATCCTGGAGCGACAGGAGGGGGTCAGCGAGCTGGTGGAGCGCCGGCCGCTGCGCCTGGCCCTGCGGCGGCTGCTGCGACCGATGGGGGACCTGGAACGGCTGGCCGGCCGGGCCGGCGCCGGCCACGCCTCGGCCCGCGACCTGGTGGCCCTCGCCGACGGGCTGGAGAGGCTGCCCCGCCTGGCGGCCCTGCTGCACGACGCGGCGAGCGCGCCCCTGGCCGCCCTGAACCGACCCTGGCCCGAGCTGGAGGCCTTGGCGGCGCGGCTGCGACACATTTTGGTGGACTCCCCTCCCCTGTCCCTCAGCGAGGGGGGCCTCATCCAAGACGGGGTCGACCCGGTGCTCGATGGGCTGCGCAACCGCCTCGACGACGAGGATGCCTGGTTGGCCGCCCAGGAGGTGCAGGAGCGCCAGGCCAGTGGAAACCCCAATCTGCGGCTGCAGTACCACCGCAGCTTCGGCTACTTCCTGGCCGTCAGCCGCGCCCGCGCCGTCCGCGTCCCCGAGCACTGGATCCGCCGCCAAACCCTGGCCAACGAAGAGCGCTTCGTCACGCCGGAGCTGAAACACCGCGAAGGCCGCATCCTCCAGCTCCGGGCCCGCGCCGCCCAGCGGGAATACGAGTTGTTTGGCAGCCTGCGGCAGGAGGTGGGGGAGCAGGCGAGCACGGTGCGCACCGCCGCCCGCCTCGTGGCCGACCTCGACGCCCTGGCCTCCCTGGCGGAGGTGGCCGCCACCGGCGGCTGGTGCCGGCCAGTGCTGACGGAGGGCCGCGAGCTGGTGATCGAGGCCGGCCGCCATCCGGTGGTGGAGCAGTTGCTGGTGGAGGAGCCCTTCACCGCCAACGACCTCACCCTGGCGGCCCCCGGCGCTCCCGACCTGATCGTGCTCACCGGCCCGAACGCCAGCGGCAAGAGCTGCTACCTGCGCCAGACCGGCCTGCTGCAGGTGCTGGCCCAGATCGGCGGCTGGGTGCCCGCCCGTTCCGCCCGTCTGGGCATCGCCGATCGGATCTTCACCCGGGTCGGTGCCGTCGACGACCTGGCCAGCGGCCAGTCGACGTTCATGGTGGAAATGGCCGAGACCGCCAACATCCTTCACCACGCCACCGCCCACTCGCTGGTGCTGCTCGACGAGATCGGCCGCGGCACCGCCACCTTTGATGGGCTCTCCATCGCCTGGGCGGTGGCCGAGCACCTGGCCGACCGGGAGGGGGGGGGCATCGGGGCCCGCACGATCTTCGCCACCCACTACCACGAACTCAACGAGCTGGCGGAGCTGCTCCCCAGCGTGGGCAACGCGCGGGTGCTGGTGGAGGAGACGGGCGAAGACCTGGTCTTTCTGCACCGCGTCGTGCAGGGGGGGGCGAGCCGCAGCTACGGCATCGAGGCCGCTCGCCTGGCCGGGGTGCCCGCCTCCGTGGTGGTGCGCGCCCGTCAGGTGCTCGACCGGATCGAAGCCAACAGCCATGTGGCGGTGGGGCTCCGCCCCCACCAGCGCGGCCCCGCCCCGGCGGCCGCCTGATCCACCGCCCTCTCCCGCCCGCCCGAGGGGCGGCCCCTCAGACGGACAGACCCTGCAGCCAGGCCCGGCGCAGCAGGGCGTTGACCGCCGCGGCCACCAGGGCGGCCCCGCCCCGGCTGCCGTCGAGGCGGATCTGGGGCAGGTGGCTGGCCGCCAGCCGGCGCTTGCTCTCGGCCACGCCGACGAACCCCACCGGCATGCCGATCACCAGGGCCGGCGGTGGTTCACCCCGGGCGCAGCGATCGAGCAGGCACTCCAAGGCCGTGGGGGCGCTGCCCACCAGCACCACGGCGCCGGGGTGGGCCGCCAGGGCGCCCGCCATGCCCGCCGCCGCGCGGGTGGAGCCGGGGGGAGCGGCGGCGGGGGCCCAATCCAAGACGCTGTGCACGGGGTTGGCGAACGTGCGCCGCGCCATCGGCGCCACGGCCGCCGCTGCCATGGCGGTGTCGGTGAGGATCACGGTGCCGGCTGCCACGGCTTGGAGTCCGAGGGCGGCGGCCCCGGGGGAGAACTGCAGGGCCGGGGCAATGCCGGGATCTCCGCAGCTGTGGACCAGCCGCTCGAGCACATCGCGCTCCTCCTCCGGCAGGCCCGTCTCTCCAAGCAGCGCGCGGATGCGTCGCAAGCTCTCCAGAAAGATCGGGTGGTCGCAGAAGGCCCCCGCCCCGGCGACCGGGGGCGGAGCG
>JBIPMZ010000161.1:0-5628 GCA_044376165.1 Cyanobium sp. | reverse complement strand
GGTGGCGCTCGCCGAGCGGTCGCCAGCGGCGCAGGTCGTCCCGCAGCTGCTCGGGGGTGATCCAGGCGTCATCGAGCTGGAGGCGCTCGCACCAGCTCTGCAGATGGGGGGAGCGGTAGGTGCCGCAGCGCACTCCGGCGGCACGCAGGATGGCGTGCAGGAACGTGCAGATGGAGCCCTTGCCGTTGGTGCCCGCCACCTGCACCGCGGGGAAGCGCCGTTCCGGGTGCCCGCCCTCCGCTAGGGCCGCCTGCAGGCGCTCCAGGCCGAGGGCGATGCCGCGCGGGGCGAAGGGCTCCAGCAGATCGTCGAGATCGACGGGATCGGGCAGCGACAGAAACACAGCCTCAGGCGAGGCTGGCCAGCGCTTGCTCCAACCGCTGCACCGCCTGGCGGATCTGGCGGGGGCGGATCACGAGCGGCGGCACGAAGCGCACCACCCGCGGGCCGGCCGGCACGAGCAGGAGGCGGGCTTCCATCGCCGCCTTCACCACCTCCGCGGCGGTCGGCCCCTCGGCCCGGAGCACCAGGCCTCGCAGCAGGCCCCAGCCCCGCGAGCCCTCCAGCAGCGCGGGATGGCGTGCCACCAGGGCCGCCAGCTCCCGCTCCAGCAGCTCCCCCATGGCCGTGACGTGGGGGAGCAGGCGACGGCGCTCGATCTCGGCGATCACCGTGAGTCCGGCGCGGCAGGCCAGGGGATTGCCGCCGAAGGTGCTGGCGTGCTCGCCGGGCTGGAAGTGATCCGCCGCCGCCTTGACCGCGAGCGCGCCGATCGGCATCCCGCCGCCAAGCCCCTTGGCCAGCGTGAAGGCATCGGGTTCGACCCCCAGCTGCTCATAGCCCCACCAGCGCCCGCTGCGCCCGACGCCGATCTGCACCTCATCGAAGATCAGCAGGATGCCCTTGGCCCGGCAGAGCTGCTGCACGCGGCGGAAGAAGGCCGGATCGCCGGGGTTGACGCCCCCTTCGCCCTGGAGCGGCTCCAGCAGCACCGCCGCCACCCGCGGGCCATCGGCCTCGCACTCCTGCAGCAGGGCTTCGAAGGCGGCGGTGTCGTTGTAGGGGAAGTAGCGGAAGCCTTCCACCATCGGCTCGAAGCCCTCGTGGTAGCGGGGCTGGCCGGTGGCGGTGACCGCCGCCAGGGTGCGGCCATGGAAGCTGGCCTGGGCGGTGAGGATGAGGGGCCGCTCGATGCCCCGCTGCCGGTGGCCGTGCTTGCGGGCCAGCTTGATCGCCGCCTCGTTGGCTTCGGCGCCGGAGTTGCAGAAGAAGACGCGGTCGGCGCAGGAGCGGGCTGTGATCGCGGCGGCGAGCTGCTCCTGCTCCGGAATCCGGTAGAGGTTGGAGACGTGCTGAAGGCGGCCGAGCTGGCGGCAGAGGGCGAGCCGCAGCACCCGGTCGCTGTGGCCGAGGGTGCAGACGGCGATGCCGGCGACGCCATCGAGGTAGCGGCGCCCGTCCCGGTCCCAGAGCCAGACGCCTTGGCCCCGCACCAGCTCCAGGGGGAAGCGGGCGTAGGTGTCCATCACCGGGGAGAGGGGCGTCGACGGAACGGCCGGCGCGGTGACGGGTGCGGTGCTGGTCATCGGGGTTCGGGTGGAGTGGGAGCGGTGGGACTCGAACCCACATGCCCGAAGGCGCTCGATTTTGAGTCGAGTCCGTCTACCGATTCCGGCACGCTCCCCCGGTGCAGACTGTACGCACTCCCGTGCCCGGGGGTCAGGCGGATTCGCAGAGGCGCACGATCGAGGCGCCGACGGCGTTGAGCTTGCCCTCGAAATTGGCGTAGCCCCGGTCGAGGAACTCCAGCCCGCGCACCGTGGTGACGCCATCGGCGGCCAGGCCGGCGAGCACCATCGCCGCGGAGGCCCGCAGGTCGGTGCCGTGCACGGGGGCGCCGCTGAGCCGAGCCACCCCTTCGATGCAGGCGGTGTTGCCGCTGGTGCGGATCGAGGCGCCCATGCGCTGGAGCTCGGCCACGTGTTGCAGCCGGTTTTCGAAGATGTTCTCCACCACGAAGCTGGTGCCCTCGGCGGTGGCCAGCAGGCTCATGAACGGAGCCTGGATGTCGGTGGGGAAGCCGGGGAAGGGCTGGGTGGTGAGGTCGACGGCCCGGATTCGCTCGGCCCGGAGGCGCACCAGGCCGTGGCCGTCGTGCTCCAGGCGACAGCCGGCCTCTTCCAGCTTGGTGAACACGGCACCGAGGTGTTCGGGCACCACCGGCCCGACCGTGATGTCGGAGCGGGTGATGGCACCGGCCAGGAGGAAGGTGGCGGCCTCGATGCGGTCGGGGATGACCGCGTAATCGGCGCCGTGCAGGCGCTCGACGCCGGCGATGGTGATGGTGGGTCCGCCGGCGCCGCGGATGCGGGCTCCCATGGCGGTGAGCAGACCGGCCAGGTCGCTCACCTCCGGCTCCTGGGCGGCGTTTTCAATCACCGTCTCCCCCTCGGCGAGGGCGGCGGCCATCATCAGGGTTTCGGTGGCGCCGACGCTGGGGCAATCGAGGTGGATGTGTCCCCCGGTGAGGCGACGGCGACCGCCCGGCACCGCGGCGGTGACGACGCCATGCTCGATCGTCACCCGGGCGCCGAGGGCCTTGAGCCCCTTGACGTGCTCCACCACGGGGCGGCTGCCGATCTGACAGCCTCCGGGAAGGGGCACCTGGGCCATGCCCATGCGGGCCAGCAGAGGGCCGATGCAAAAGAAGCTGGCCCGCAGGCTGTTGACCAGCTCGTAGGGCGGCGCCGCCTGGTGGAGGTGCTCCCCGTCGAGCTGGATCGCATCGCCCCCGCGGCAGACCTGCACGCCGAGGGCGGCGAGGATCTCCCCCATGGCGGTGATGTCGGTGAGCATGGGCACGTTGCGCAGCCGCAGGGTGTCGCGGGTGAGCAGGCAGGCGGCCATCAGAACCAGGGCCGAGTTTTTGGCGCCGCTGACGCGGATCTCGCCGGAAAGACGCCGGCCACCGGTGACCTCGAGCCGCGGCAGCAGGATGGGCTTGGTGGCTACGGCAGTCAAGGTCATGAACTGGTTCCTTGGTGTTCGGGCCCGCATATTGACAAGGGACGGCTTCTTCGTCTAGCCGGCCGCGCTTGGAACTGTCTCGTCGTGTCTCAGGCGACGGCGGGGCGGCCCGAGGCGATGATCTATGGTGGCAAAGCCGACGCGGTTCTTGCGCCGGTGCAACGCCAGCGGATGTGGCGGAATTGGTAGACGCGCTAGTTTCAGGTACTAGTGGCAGCAATGTCGTGGGAGTTCAAGTCTCCCCATCCGCACTTTTTTTATGATTCTAATTCAGATCACCAATTCCTCGGAATTTCTCGCTTCGAAGATCGGCAAATTTTTAGAAAGCCTTACCCCGGCCAGTTTCGATGTGGCCACGGTGGAAGACCGCATCTTGCGCGAGTTGATCGGCACGCTCGCCGCCGAGGGCTTGCATGGTGAGGTGGCCACGGTGCAGGGCTTGGAGCTCGATTGCCGCGAGAACGGCTCCGAGCTGGTGTTGAGCGAGAGGATGCGGGTGCGTCAGCACCAGTCGTTCTGATCCCTGTCCCCCCCTCCGGCCTGATCACCAGCCGCCGCAATCCCTGGGTGCGCCAGCTGCGCCAGCTGCACCAGCCCCGGGGGCGGCGGGAGCTGGGCCTGCTCCTGCTCGAAGGCACCCATCTGCTGCAGGAAACCGTCCGTCTCGGCCTGCAGCCGGAGCTGGTGCTCGCCACCCCCGAGTGGATCGCGGCCCACGGGCCCCTGCTGGCGGCCCTGCCCACCGGCACCCGCGTGCAGCCGGCCAGCGCCGAGGTGCTGGAGGCGGCGGCCACCACCCGCCATCCCGACGGGGTGCTGCACTGCGTGCCTACCCCTTCGGAGCCGCCGGAGGGGGAGCCGCCCGGCTTTGTGCTCGCTCTCGATCGGCTGCAGGACCCCGGCAACCTCGGCACCCTGTTGCGCACCGCTCTGGCCGCGGGGGTGGAGGAGGTGTGGCTGGCGGAGGGGGCGGATCCGCACCAGCCGAAGGTGCTGCGGGCCTCCGCCGGCGCCGCCCTGGCCCTGCCGCTGCGGCGGCTGGAGGGGGCCCGGCTGGCGGAGCGGGTGGGGGCGCTGGCGGGGCGCGGGGTGCAGGTGGTGGCTGCGGTGGTGCCCGGGGCCGGCGTGCGCCCGGGGGGGCTGCCGGCGCGGCCCTACTGGCAGCTGGATTGGAGCCGGCCAACCCTGCTGCTGCTCGGCAATGAGGGAGCCGGCCTCGATCCCGCCCTGGCGGCCCTGGCGAGCGAGGCGGTCACCATCCCCCACAGCAGCGCCGTGGAGTCGCTGAACGTGGCGGTGGCGGCGGCGCCGCTGCTGTTGGAGCGCTGGCGGCAGCGCCATGGGCCCTGAGGGGAGAGAATGCCGCCCAACGTCCGCAGCCGCCGCCGGTGACAGCTTCCCCAGGGTCCGCCAGCTCTTTTGATTCCGCCAACTCTTTTGATTACGACGTGATGGTGATCGGGGCCGGTTACGGCGGCTTCGATGCGGCCAAGCACGCGGCGGAGCATGGCCTGAAGGTGGCGATCGTCGAAGCGCGGGACATGGGCGGCACCTGCGTGAATCGCGGCTGCGTTCCCTCCAAGGCGCTGCTGGCGGCGGCGGGGCGGGTGCGGGAGCTGGCGGATGCGGAGCACCTGCGGGGCTTTGGCATCCATGCGGCGCCGGTGCGGTTCGAGCGGCAGGCGATCGCCGCGCACGCCGCCCAGCTGGTGGCCACGATCCGCGACAACCTCACCCGCACCCTGGAGCGGGCCGGGGTGACGATCCTGCGGGGCAAGGGCCGGCTGGAGGGCCCGCAGCGGGTGGGGGTGCGGGACCGCCACGGGGTGGACAGGGTGTATGGGGCGCGGGAGGTGATCGTGGCGAGCGGCTCCGATCCGTTTGTGCCCCCCGGCATCGAAACCGACGGCCGCACGGTGTTCACCAGCGATGAATCGATCAATTTGGAGTGGCTGCCGCGCTGGATCGCGATCATCGGCAGCGGCTACATCGGCCTGGAATTCGCCGATGTGTACACCGCCCTGGGCTGTGAGGTCACGATGATCGAAGCGCTGGATCGGGTGATGCCCACCTTTGATCCCGATATCGCCAAGCTGGCGGCGCGCAAGTTGATCGAGGGCCGCGACATCGATGCCAGAGCCGGCGTGCTGGCCAAATCGGTGACGCCGGGCTGCCCGGTGAAGATCGAGCTGGTGGACATGGCCACCCGCGAGCCGGTGGAAACCCTGGAGGTGGATGCGGTGTTGGTGGCCACGGGCCGGGTGCCGGTGAGCGCCGAGCTCAACCTGGCCTCGGTGGGGGTGACCCCCCAGCGGGGTTTCCTGCCGGTGGACGACACGCTGCGGGTGCTGGCCAGCGCCGAGCCGGGCGCGCCGGTGGTGCCCCACCTGTGGGCGGTGGGGGATGTGACCGGCAAGATGATGCTGGCCCACACGGCGGCGGCCCAGGGCACGGTGGCGGTGGACAACATCCTGGGCCATCCCCGCCGCATCGATTACCGCTCGATTCCGGCCGCCACCTTCACCCACCCGGAGATCAGCTCGGTGGGGCTGAGCGAGGTGGAGGCGAAGGCGCTGGCGGCGCAGGAGGGCTTCGAGCTGG
>JBIPMZ010000376.1:0-5651 GCA_044376165.1 Cyanobium sp. | reverse complement strand
ACTGGACACGCCCCGGCTCGAGCTGGCACAAGAGACTGACGCCCGCCCCGAGTTTCCGGCGCAGTACGCGCGCGCGCGTAGATGCCACCCGCATATCTGGCGTGTTCATCCAGAAACACCCCGGCCACCCCCCGCCCTGCCGTGCATATCTGGTGTGTTCGTCCAGATATGCGCCGGGGGTGTCTGGCGCTGGGGACGGGAATCGAACCCGCGACGGTGGGATTAACAGCCCCAGGCTCCACCATTGAGCTACCCCAGCCGCCAGTATTTAGCGGAGCTGGAGGGGCGCGGAACATTTCCCCCCGTCCCTGCGCCGGGATCGGTGGCGTCCTGATGCTGTCAGGGCCGCAGCGTAGTTGGTCTGGCTGCGGATAGGTCGCCCCTAGATGTGGGCGACATGACGACATGACCTATTGACGAGATGGACGGGAGGGGGTAATTTCGAGTCTGATAATTACACCTAACGGACACCAGCCCATGTACCAGATCACCAGCACCGCCAACCCCGCCGCCCTCGAGCAGCTGCAGAGCTGGGGCGCGGTTGCCCGTGAAGCCCTCGCCGCGAACACCCAGCGGGCGTACCAGCAGGATGCGGCGCAGTTCTCGAGCTGGTGCGCCGCGCGCGGGGCTGCGCCCCTGCCCGCCAGCCCCGAGCTGGTGGCCGCGTTCCTGCGCGCAGAGGCCGAGGCCGGTAAGGCCGTGGCGACGGTGCGCCGCCGCGCTGCGACGATCGCCGCCCTGCACCGCGCTGCCGGTGTGGCCAACCCCTGCGCCGCCGAGCTGGTGCGGCTGGTGCTGAAAGGTCTGGCCCGCAGCCGTGGGACGGGGCAGCGGCAAGCGGCCCCGATCACCGAGCGCGAGGCGCTGCGAATCCGTGCGCGCATGGGGGACACCCTGCGCGATCTGCGCGATGCCGCGCTGCTGCTGGTGGGCCGCGATCTGCTGGCGCGCGCGTCCGAGCTGGTCGCCGTGCGGGCCGAGGATGTGACGCCCGCCGCGAATGGCGGGGCCGTCGTCATGCTGCGCCGCCGCAAGACCGACACCGAGGCGCGCCCGTACTTCATAGCCCCCGAGACGGCTGCGGCCCTCGCGGAGTGGCAGCAGCGCGCCGGGATCGTCACCGGCCCGCTGTTCCGTGCGGTTCACAAGTCCGATCGCCTGGGCGCGCTGCCGCTGTCGCCGCGCGATGTGTCCCGCATCCTCAAGGCGCGCGCCCTCGAGGCGAAGCTGCCGGAGGCGGCTGGCGTGTCGTCCCATTCCCTGCGGGTGGGAATGGCCGTGGATCTGACCGAGGCATCTATCGAGCTGCCCAAGATCATGCAAGCGGGCGGCTGGAGCAGCCCGCAGATGGTGGCGCGCTACACCGCGAAGGTGTCGGCCGAGCGGGGTGCGGTAGCGGAGTTCTACAGCCGCCGCAGATGACGACATGGCGACAACAGATGAGGGCGACAACATGACCCGCAGAAGCGACTGGCGCGGCCGCGTGATCGTGCTGGCATCGGGCAAGGGGGGCGCGGGCAAGACCAGCCTATGCGCCAGCATGGCCGCAGAGCTGCTGTCGCGCGGTGAGCGCGTGGCGCTGGTGGATGCGGACCCGCAGCAGATGGGCGGGCTGCGCCAATGGTGGGAGGCGGGCGAGGGGCTGCGCGGGGCGGCGCTCACGGTAGAGGCCGGGGAGCGCGCTGCAGCCGCCGCGCGGGAGTTGGCGCGCGATGCGGCCGTGATCGTGGACACCGCCGGGGCGCTGACCCGCACCCTGTTGGCGCTGATCGGCGCGGCCGATCTGGTGCTGATCCCTGCGCGCCCTGGTGGGCTGGACGCCGCGCGCGCGGCCGAGCTGGTGCAGCTGGTGGGGCAGACCACCAGCGCCCCTTGCGCCGTCGTGCTGAACGGCTGCGCGCGTAGCGCGATGCCCGCGCATATCCGCGCCGAGCTTGAGGCCGTGGGGGTGCGGGTGCTGCGCGCCGAGATCGGGCAGCGCGTGGCGTTCCCCACAAGTCAGCTGTTCGGATCAGCACCGGCCACGATGGGCGCGGGCGCGCGCGCCGCAGCGGCCGAGATACGCGCGCTGGTGGACGAAACACGGAGACTGCTGCGATGAGCGGAAAGAAACTGGTAAGCGGTACGCTGGCTGCGGTGATGGGCGACAAGGCCGCAGCGCGCCCTAAAGCGCTGCGCGAATCCCTGCCCGCCGCGCTGGGTGATCGGCGCGGTGGCGGCGAGGGTGTGCCGCTGCAGCTGGTGATGCCGCCCGCGCTGGTGCGGGAGCTGAAGATCCGCGCGGCCACCGATCAGACAACGGTGCGCGCCCTGGTGCTGCGGGCGCTGCGGGATGCGGGTTACCCGGTGGAGCTGACCGAGCTGGGCGATAGACGCCGCCCGAAGTAGGGCGCGCGTCTGGCCCCCCCGGTGGGGGCGTGTTGGCGGGGGTGCTTGCGTCGGCTCACCCCCGCACACCGTGGGGTGCTACCTGTTGAGAACCCGCGCCTTTTGCAAGGCTGCAAAATGGGATGTTTGTGGTGTTTTACAGCAACGCAAAACACGCTAGTCTGTATCTAGAGGCGCATGGCTACCCGTAGCCGCGCGGCTCAAGCAGACGCACCAAAAAATGAGGCCCCGAGAGCTAACGACTCCGGGGCCTCGCGGTGCGAATGTTGTTCCTAACCGAGAAACACAAGGCCCCCCACCAAGAACCCTGCATGGCGATGATGCACGAAACGGTGAGAAAAAGTCACCACCACCCCCGATCGAGGGTGTGGGAAGCATCATTCCGCGCGGGTGATGGGCGGGGGCAGGAGCCCTGCCCATGCCGAAACAATCCCGCCCCCTAATCCCTGCCGCTGAAGTTGCCGCCCGCTGCGGCTGCACCGCGCAGACCGTCAAGAATTGGGCGCGCCGCTACCGGCTAGGCTATCGCCTAGCGGGGCGGTGGGTGCTGCCCGCCGCCACGGCTGACGCCCTCGCGCGCGGCATCCACCCTGCAGCGGTGCGCCGCGCGCGCGGTGCAGCATGAGCCCGCCGCAGATCGCCGCCACGGTTCCCGAAGCGGCACGGCAATACGCCGCGCTGGGCTACGCCCTCGCCGCATGGCCAGCGCGGGACGGTAAAGCACCGCGCCGCGATGGATGGGGCCGCGCTGCGGCCAATCCGGCGCGCGTGAGCCCGAGCGACAACATCGGCGTCAACCACGGACTATCCGGCACGGCGGCGCTGGATCTGGACCACCTCGATCTGTCCCTGCGGGTGCTGGAGGCGCTGGGGCTCGATCTGAATGAGCTGACCGGATCGACAACGGCATGGAGGGGACGCCCCGACAGGGCGAAGCTGCTGTTTCGCGCGCCGTCGCCCGCCCAGGGCGTCCGCAAGCTCAAGGTGTGGACGGAGCATGACGCCGAGCCCGTCACCGTCCTCGAGCTGCGAGGGGCCGAGGAAGGCGCACAGGTGCAGGATGTTCTCCCACCCAGCCGCCACCCCGACACCGGCAAGCCCTACGAGTTGGTGACGCCGCTGCGCGCGGTGGCCGAGCTGCCGCCCATGCCCCCGCAGCTGGTGGATGTGTGGGCGCATTGGAAGGAATGGGAGCCCGCGCTGCGCCGGATCTGCGGGGATGTGAGGCTCGAGCGGGAGACACCCGCGCCCCGTCCCAGCGCGGCGCGGTCGCGCGAGGGATCGTCCGTCATTGACGCGTTCAATGCGCGATACGACCTCGCGGAAGTGCTGGAGCGCAACGGCTACGAGCGGCGCGGCGCGCGGCGCTGGCTGCGCCCCGGCAGCACCACCGGAGCCCCCGGCGTCGTGCTGCTGCCTGACGATCGCGCGGTGTATTGCCACGGTGGCGGCGCGCTGGACGACGGACACGCCCATGACGCGTTCGATGTGTTCCGCATCCTCGAGCATGGCGGGGACACTCACGGCGCGGTGCGCGCGGCCGCAAAAGACCTGGGCATGGATCGCCTGTCGATCGTGCCACCGATTACACCGCCGCCGCGAGTGCAGAGCGAGGCCCCAGCGCCCTACGGACCGCCCGCGCGCCGGATCGTGCTGCGCCCTATTGCGGACATCGTGGCCGAGCAGCGGGGCATCGTGTGGCTGCTGCCGAAGGTGCTGGAGGCGAATGTTCTAGCCGTCATGGCCGGACGGCGGGGCAGCTTCAAAAGCTTTATCGCCCTCGATTGGTGTCTGCGGGTGGCACTAGCGGGTGAGCCCGTCCTAGTCCTATCGGGCGAGGGTGGCGGGCTCGATCGGCGCATTGAAGCGTGGCGCAAGGCCCATGCGCCGGACACGCCCCTTGAGACGCTGCAGATGTGGGCGCTGGAGCGCGCCATAAACCTCACCCTGCCGGACCACCGCGCCGCGCTGGTGGAGGCCGCAGACGCCCTGCCGGTGCGGCCGCGCCTGATCCTGGTGGATACGCTGTCGAAATACAGCGCCGGGATGGACGAAAGTTCGAACACGGAAGTAGCGGCATATCTCGCCGCCATCACCGCAGAGCTGCGGGACCGATACGGCTGCACGGTGCTGCTGGTCGCACACGCCGGACACGGTGACGCCAAGCGGCCGCGCGGGGCGTCGGCATTGATGGCCAACCCTGACGCGGAATACATCGTGGAGCGCCCCGAGGGTGGGGCGATCGCCACGGTGACGCGCGAACGGTTCAAGGATTACCCCGAGCAGCCGCCCCTCGCCTACACCAGCGAAGTGATCGACCTGGAGCGCGTGAACCAAGACGGGGAGCGCGTCACCAGTCTGGTCATGCGATCGGCCGAGCTGCCCAAGCCACCACCGCGCCGGGGGCTAGGCCCCCACCAGACGAAGGCGCTGGCCGCGCTGCGGGAGTGGCATCGGTCCAACCCCGGCGCGGCGGGGATTCCGTCCGACACGGTGCGGGCGCTGATGAAGGAACAGCGCATCCCGAGGCAACGCGTGGGGGATCTGCTGCAGTACCTAGTGGCGATCCGCGCCCTGACCCCCTCGCTTGGGGGGTACACCCTGGACCCTGCCGCCCTGGAGTGAGCCCGCGAAGGGGGGGGATACCCCCTTCCTGTCCGGTAGTGTCCTGTCCTGTCCGGTGGCGTCCTGTCGGACACAAACAGGACAAAAGGGCATAACCGTAGTGTCCTGTCCGGTCCTATGTCCTATAGGACCGGACAGGACAGGACGCCCCAACGACCGGACAGAGAGGCCAAGCGAGGGGGGGGACGCCCCCCGGCTTGGCCGGGATGGGAGGGGGGTGACGGGGTGGATGGGGTGGAAGCACCCCCAGCGCGGCCCTGCGGGGGAGGGGGTGGAACACCCCTCGATCGGCCGCGCGGGGAGCGCCGGACATACGCCCGCGCGCGCGCGTTCTTTAGACCCGCACCCTGGAGCCCCCAGCGCGGCCGGATCGGGAAGGAAGGGGGGGCGTCGGAAAGTCTCCCCAGCGCCGCCCTAGACCGTCTGCCGGGGCGAAAATTTCCACCGTCAGAATGGGAAAACGGTTTTCCCGTCCCTGCCCCCGCCGCCAGAGCTATACGAAACTGGACACACCCCGGCTCGAGCTGGCACAAGAGACTGACGCCCGCCCCGAGTTTCCGGCGCAGTACGCGCGCGCGCGTAGATGCCACCCGCATATCTGGCGTGTTCATCCAGAAACACCCCGGCCACCCCCCGCC
>JBIPMZ010000160.1:0-5656 GCA_044376165.1 Cyanobium sp. | reverse complement strand
GGCCGTAGCCGGAGACCTGGATCTGACCTGAACGCCCGCAGCACCCGCGCCAGCAAAGGGGCTCCGAATCGGCAGAAACGCACGAGTAAATTCTTCCTGATTCGCTCCGTATTTCAGGAAGGGCGACGACCTTATGGCAATGGGTAAATGAAGGCGGGAAATCTTGCCGTCTCCCCTTTAGCCTTCATCCAGACCCAATTCGCTCCTCCGATGACGATCTCCAGCGGTGACCAGGCGCTCCCTTCTTATGTAACGACGGATGGAAGCGTAAACCGCAAAGTTGCTTTCGCCTCCGCCGGCGCCGCCATCGGCTCCATGGCAAGCCTTTTTTTGGCAACATTTTTGCTTAACCTGCCCTTCATGCGCACGATCTCGGCGGAAGACAGGGGCACGCTCAAAACCAGTCTTTCCTCGGCCACCACAGCCCTGGTGACCCTCCTCATCGGCTATCACACGAGGCCAGGTGCCAGGGATGGCATCAAGGAGACGGGAGACGAATAAGCTCGCTCCTCCCCTCTCCCGATGCCGCAGCCTGGCACCTGTGGGCGGAAGCCTGGCACCCGGGGGAGGATCAGGCCGAACCCACGCCTACGTAGGCGCCATAGAAGAACAGGCCCACCACAAAGATCACGGCCATGCCACCGGCGGTGGCCACCAGCCAGAGGGGGAGCACGCCTTCGGTCCAGCGGCTCTTCCAGGCCACCGCGGGGCGGCCGTCGGGGAGGCGGTCGGGGATCCGGCCGTCGGGCAGAGAGGATTTCTTGCCGCTCATCGCGAGTGCTCCGGGATCAGTTGAAGAAATAGCTGGTGAACAGCACGCCGGTGACGAAGATCAACAGCAGGCCGAGGTAAAGGCTGGTGCGGTTGAGCTCGACCGGCAGGTTGTTGGGGTTGGGGTTGCGTTGCAGGCCCATGGGGGGTGGTGTCAGCGGCGGACGAACTGCATGGCGGCAAGGGCCCCAAGGAAGAACACCGTGGGGATGCCGAGGGCGTGAACCGTGAGCCAGCGCACCGTGAAGATCGGGTAGTTGCGCGGCGTGGTGGGGGCGGGGATTTGGGTCATGGCTTATTGCAAGCGCTGGTCGAGCTGGGTTTTGGCGTCGTAGCGCTGGCTCACCACCGGCGCCTTGGTGTCGGTGGCCTGGAAGTAGGCGTCCGGGCGGGGGGTCCCGAAGGCGTCGTAGGCCAGGCCCGTGGATACGAACAGGAAGCCGGCCAGGAAGATGGCGGGCAGGGTGACCGCATGGATCACCCAGTAGCGGATGCTCGTGATGATCTCGAAGAACGGGCGTTCTCCAGTTGAGCCGGCAGCCATGGCAACAAGCATTCAGCTCGGCGATCCTAGGGGTGCGGCCGGCGATCGCGGGCGGGGAGCGGCGGGTTGGTTACAGAGGGATGCAGAGCGGCTCAGCCCACCCAGCGCAGCAGGGTGCCCCGTTCCCCCAGGGCGAAGCCCTTGCCGTCCGGCGTGAAGACGAAGCGGCTGAAGTTAGTGGGCTGGGCGGCCCCCACCGGATCCTTGCTCCAGCTCTGGCCCCCGTCGGCGCTGCTCAGCAGGGTGCCGCTGCCGCCCCCGGCCCAGAGGGTGCCGCGGGGATCCCAGGCCATGTCGAGGTAGCCGTAGCCGTTGGTGATCGGGATGATCGCCCGGCCCCAGGCCTCCACGTTGCCGGGCTCGCTGTTGAGCCGGATCTGGGCGCCGCGGGCCACCATCCACAGCTCGCCGTCCGGCTGGAAGCCCATCGACTGGAGCCGCTGGCTGCTCACCCGCTGGTGCACCTGCCAGCTCGGCTGGCCCGGAATCCAGGTGGCGAAGAAGTTGCCGAGGCTGCTGACGCTCACGTAGCGGCCATCCTCGGCGCGGCGCAGGTCGCGCACGGAGCCGGCGGCGTCGCCCACCAGGGCCTGCCAGCTGGCCCCGGCGTCGGCGGTGCGATAGATGGCGCCCACATTCGTGGCCAGCTCCGCCCGCTGCGGGCCGAGGGCGGTGACCAGGTAGGGCTCCCCGGGCAGCTTGGTGTCGAGGAACAGGCGGCTCCATTGGCGGCCGCCATCGGTGGAGTGGAGCAGCAGGCCGGGTTGGCCCACGATCCAGCCCTCGTCGCCCCGGAAATCGATGCTGATCAGCCGGAAGTTCTCCTCCACCGGCAGGTCGAGGGCCCGCTCCTCCCAGCTGGCGCCGCCGTCGTCGGTCTCGAGGATCAGGCGGTTGCTGCCCACCAGAAAGCCGTGGCGATCGTCGCGGAAGGCCACATCCAGCGGGTTGGAGGTGGTGGAGAGGGCCACCGGCTGCCAGGGGCTGGCGGTGGCGGCCGGCAGGCCGGTGGTGACGCAGCCCCCCAGTCCAAACCCGAGGACGACCGTGAGCAGCAGGCTCAACAGGGGGGAGAGAAGGCGGTGCGGGGCGGTCATCAGCGCAGGGAGTAGAGCGAGAGGAAGAAGGCGATCGCCAGGGCGAAGCCGCCGAAGATCAGCACATTCTTTTGGCCCGGGGTCAGGCGGTTCACCCCGAGGCCGAAATTGAGGTTTTCCTCGAAGCCGCTGGGCTTGTCGCGCGGGCCGATGTCCTTGAAGGCCCCCACCCGGCTGCGGCAGACGGGGCAGCGGAAGGCGATCGGATCGAGGGCGCTGAACGGGGTGCCGGGGGCGATGCCCAGCTTGCGCACCCCCTCGGCGGGGTCGTACACAAAGCCGCAGCTCCGGCACTCGTGCCGGTGGGTCTCCGGATCGCTGGTGGCCGCGGCGGCAGCTTCGGCGGGGTCGGTGGGCGCGTCCGTGCTCATCCCTGGGCCGTGCGGGGGCGTGCGAACTCTATCGATCGCGCCCCCGCGATTCGTCAACAGCGGAGCGCAGATGCCAGACTGCGCCCCGACTTGGATCCGGCCGCATGTTCGTGCTTTCCGGCTACGACGCCTTCCTGGGCTTCCTGCTGATCTCCGCGGCGGTGCCGGTGCTGGCCCTCGTGGCCAACAAGCTCCTCTCCCCCAAGAGCCGCACCGGCGAGCGGGAACTCACTTATGAGTCGGGGATGGAGCCGATCGGCGGGGCCTGGATCCAGTTCAACATCCGCTATTACATGTTCGCCCTGGTCTTCGTCATCTTCGACGTCGAGACCGTTTTCCTCTATCCCTGGGCGGTGGCCTTCCACCGCCTCGGCCTGCTCGCCTTCATCGAGGCCCTGGTGTTCATCGCCATCCTCGTGCTCGCGCTCGCCTATGCCTGGCGCAAGGGCGCCCTCGAATGGAGCTGACCCCATGACCCCCCCCGAATCCCTCTCCGCCAACGCCCTGCGCGACCTGCGCGCCGCCAGCTGCGCTCCGGTGGGGGCTCCGACCGTCACCAACGACCTCTCGGAGAACGTGATCCTCACCAGCCTGGACGACCTCCACAACTGGGCGCGGCTGAGCAGCCTCTGGCCCCTGCTCTACGGCACCGCCTGCTGCTTCATCGAATTCGCCGCCCTGATCGGCTCCCGCTTCGACTTCGACCGCTTCGGCCTGGTGCCCCGCTCCAGCCCCCGCCAGGCGGATCTGCTGATCGTCGCCGGCACCGTCACGATGAAGATGGGCCCCGCCCTGGTGCGGCTCTACGAGCAGATGCCGGAGCCCAAATACGTGATCGCCATGGGGGCCTGCACGATCACCGGCGGCATGTTCTCCGCCGACTCCACCACCGCCGTGCGCGGTGTGGACAAGCTGATCCCGGTGGATCTGTACCTGCCCGGCTGCCCGCCGCGGCCGGAGGCGATCTTCGATGCCGTGATCAAGCTCCGCAAGAAGGTGGGCAACGAGGCCCTGGCGGAACGGGGTCGGCTCCAGCCCACCCACCGCTACGTCACCGTGCCCCATCAGCTCAAGCGGGTGGAGCCCCTGATCACCGGGGCCTACCTGCAGGCCGAAACCCAAAAGGCCGCCCTGGCTGCCTCCGCCGCCCTGCCGGTGGGCGTCGCGGCCAGCGCCAAGCCCGAATCCGTGCCCGCCACCCCCAACCCGTCCGCCGATGCCTGACCCCACCCCTCCCCCCGTCCCCGCCGCGGCCCTTGATGCCGCCGCCCCCGGGCCGGTGAGCACCTGGTTGAGCGAGCAGGGCTTTGCCCATGCCGTGCTCGGCGCCGACCACCTCGGTGTGGAGCTGCTGGGGGTGGAGGCCGAGGCGCTCCCCCTGGTGGCCACAGCCCTCAAGGCCTGGGGATTCGATTACCTCCAGTGCCAGGGCGGCATCGACGAGGGCCCCGGCGGCCAGCTGGTGAGCTTCTATCACCTGATCCGGCTGGCGAGCCTGGCGGAGAAGGTGGGAGCCCTGGCGCCGGGGGCAGCCCTGGCGGCTCACCTGCGCCCGGATGAGGTGCGCCTCAAGGTGTCGGTGCCCCGGGAGGGCATCCCCACCATCCCGAGCCTCTACGGCCTCTTCCATGGCGCCGACTGGCAGGAACGGGAAACCTTTGACATGTTTGGCATCGCCTTCGCTGGCCATCCCCACCCGAAGCGTCTGCTGATGCCCGAAGACTGGAAGGGCTGGCCCCTGCGCAAGGACTACATCCAGCCCGACTTCTACGAGCTGCAGGACGCCTACTGAGCCCGGTCGCGGCGATGCCGCCGGTAGAAGCGCATCACGGCCTGGGCCACCGCCCGCGGTTCATGCCGGAGGGTGGCGCTGGGCCGGGCACCCTGCAGCGGCGCCAGCAGCACCTCATACCCCAGCTCCGCCAGGGCCCGCACGTCGCAGGCGACCGGATCGGCGCCCCGCTGGCGGTAGCTCTGCACCAGGGGGGATTCCTCCAGCTCCGCCTGGGCGAGCACCGCGCCAAATAGCCGTTCGTTGATGCCGAGGCTGGCGAGCTGGGCCTCGATCGCCCGCAGGTGGCCGCTCACATCCAGCCCGTCGGTTTCGCCGGGTTGGGTCATCAGGTTGCAGATGTAGAGGCGTGGGGCCTTGCTGCGGCGGATCGCGGAGACCAGCTCCGGCACCAGCAGGTTGGGCAGCAGGGAGGTGTAGAGGCTGCCGGGTCCGAGCACGATCAGGTCGGCGTTGGCGATCGCCTCCAGGGCGCGCGGCAGGGCCGGGGGCCGCTCGGGGATGCAGCCGAGCCGCACGATCGGGCTGGGGGCACGGCCGATGCGCGATTCCCCCTCGATCCGCTCGCCATTTTCCAGTTCGGCCCAGAGCCGCACATCGGCGTTGGTGGCGGGCACCACCTGGCCCTGCACCGCCAGGACGCGGCTGGAGGCGGTGATCGCCGATTCGAGGCTGCCGGTGATCGCGGTCAGGGCGGTGAGGAAGAGGTTGCCGAAGCTGTGGCCCTCCAACCCGCTTCCCGACTTGAAGCGGTACTGAAACAGGCGGGTGAGCAGCGGCTCCTCCCGGGCCAGGGCGGCCAGGCAGTTGCGGATGTCGCCCGGGGGGGCCATGCCGAATTCGCGGCGCAGCACGCCGCTGCTGCCCCCGTCATCGGCGACGGTGACGATGGCGGTGATGTTGCTGCTGTAGCGCTTCAGGCCGCTGAGCAGGGTGGAGAGGCCGGTGCCGCCGCCGATCGCGACGATGCTCGGCCCCCGGTTGAGGCGCCGCTGGGCCAGCAACGCGTCCACCAGCAGGGTGTCCTTCTCCGGGGCGAGGGCCTGCTGGATCGAGCCGAAGCTGCGGCTCTGGCCGAGCC
>JBIPMZ010000159.1:0-5686 GCA_044376165.1 Cyanobium sp. | reverse complement strand
GCACCTCCACCGGCAGCAGGAAGGTGCGGTTCAGGCGTTCCACCAGCTTGCTGGCGTCGACGACCACCACGAAGCGATCCGCCCGATGGGCCACCAGCTTCTCCTGGACGTGGCAGGCCCCGCCGCCCTTGATCAGCTGGAAGGAGGGGTCCACCTCATCGGCGCCGTCGATCGCCAGGTCGATGCGCGCGACCGCGTTGAGGCTCTGGAGAGGGATGCCCAGCTCGGCGGCGAGCACCTCCCCCTGAAAGGAGGTGGCCACCCCGGTGATGTCCCGCAGGGCCCCGCGGCGCAGCCGCTCGCCCAGGGCCTGGATCATCAAGGCGGCGGTGGATCCCGAACCCAGTCCCAGCACCATGCCGTCGTGGATCTGCTCCACGGCCGCCTCCGCCACGGCTTGCTTCATCCGGTTTTGCAGATCCGCCATCCCGCCCCTGCCCTTGGGAAATTGGGCCGGACCGTAGCAAAGCGTCCGGGGGGGCCTCAACCCGCCTGGGGAAGGGCCTCCGGGCGGATCGAGAGCTCGATCTCCCGCTGGCCGCGCACCACGGTGAGGGGAAGGGGCTCGCCCACCTGCGACTTCTCCACCTGCTGGAGCAGGGCCGCCGGGGTGGAGACGGTCTGCTGGGCGATGCGCACCACCAGGTCGCCGCGGCGCAGCCCGGCCTTCTCGGCGGGACTCTCGGGCACCACGCGCTGCACCAGGGCCCCATCCCGCTCGGGCAGCTGCAGCAGGGCGTTGGGGTCGCGGTTGTTGTCGCGGGCGACGCGGGCGGTGAGGGGCACCAGCTGGAGGCCGAGGTAGGGGTGCACCACCTGGCCGCCCTCGGCGAGCTGGGCCGCCACCCGCTTGGCGAGGTTCACCGGGATGGCAAAGCCGAGGCCGGCGCCGGGGCCGGAGCGCACGAGGGTGTTGATGCCGATCACCTCCCCCTCCGCGTTGATCAGCGGCCCCCCGGAATTGCCGGGGTTGATGGCGGCATCGGTCTGGATCAGGTCGAGGCGCTTGTCGGCGAAGCCAAGGCTGTTGATGTCGCGGTGCAGGCCGCTGACGATGCCGAGGGTGACCGTGCGCTGGAGGCCGTAGGGACTGCCCAGGGCGATGGCCCAGTCGCCCACCTCCAGGGCCTCGGAATCCCCCAGCGGGGCCGACTTCACCCCCGGCCGGCCGGAGATGCGCACCACCGCGAGGTCGGTGACCGGATCGGTGCCCACCACGGCGCCATCGAGCTGACGGCCATCGGCGAGGGTGACGAAAACGGAGTCGACGGACTCGACGACGTGGGCGTTGGTGAGCACCAGACCGCGGCTGCCGTCAATCACCACCCCGGAGCCCTGGCCCCGCTCCCGCATCGAGCCCGGCGGGGGTTCGCCAAAGAGATCGCGCAGCAGCGGATCCAGCATCGTGGGATCGAAGGAGGCGTGGGTGGTGGTGCGTTCGGTGTCGATGCGCACCACGGCCGGCCCGACCCGACGCACGGCGTCCGCCACAAAGCTGTGGCGCTCGGAAACCACCGCGGCCGGCGGGTCGGCGGCCGGCGGGTCGGCGGCGGCCCGGGCGGGCAGAGCGCCGAGCAGAAGGGCGGGCAACAGCACCAGGGGCAGGAAGAGGGTCCGCAGGGCGGCGAGCCAGCGGCGGACGAGGGGCTTCACGGCGCCTGGGAGGGCTGTCGCGAATTGGGGGGCGGTCAGGGCTGAAAAGGCCAAGGAAATGGAGAAATTTTAAGCGTCTCGGGCAGAGGCCAGCGCAGCAGGCGGTGGTGCAATTCCCCGCTCGCCGTCAGCTCGAGCAGGCGACCGCCGGGATCGTCGGGGCGGCCGAGGGGGCAGGGCTGGACGGCGGGAAAGGGGCAAAGGGTGGAGGGGCAGCCCAGCAGCGGCCGTCCGGGCGGGCCGGGCAGCCAGCCCTGCCAGTGCTGGTGGATGTGGCCGAACACCAGCCCCCGCACCGCAGGGTGCACCGCCAGCAGGGCCAGCAGGGCCGCCCCGTCCTCGAGGTGGATGGTGTCCAGCAGGGCGTCGCCGATCGGCCCGGGCGGATGGTGCACCGCCAGCAGCACCCACACCCCGGCGTCGCTCGCCTCGCTCAGCTCCCGCTCCAGCCAGGCCAGCTGGGCCGCCCCGAGCCGGCCGCCCACCCGAGCGGGGCAATGGCTGTCGAGCAGCAGCAGGCGCCAGGAGCCAGGTCCGTGGCCCAGGGGCAGCCGCGCTGGCGCCAGGGCCGCCTGGCGGCCGAGGGCCGACCGCAGGCGCAGCAGATGCTCGTGATTGCCGGGCAGCAGCGCCACGCCGGGCAGGGCCGGGTGTGCGGCGAGCAGATCTCGCAAGCGCGCGTAGCCCCCCCAGCTCTCGTCATGGCAGAGATCGCCGCTGAGCAGCAGGCAATCCGGCGGGCTGCCCTCCCGGGCGAGCTGGGAGAGGGCCGCGGCCAGGCCGTGCTGCAGCAGAGCGAGGGGGGGCCGGCCCCGGCAGAGCCCCGCGGGATCGGCCAGCAGGTGGGGGTCGCTGAGCTGAAGAATCCGCAGGACCGGCGGCTCCCGGAGGACCATTTGCGCCATTCCGGGGGAGGCGACCTAAGTTTGCCCTCGCCGCGCCGCGTCCGCCATGCCCGCCATCCCCCCCGGCACCCGCCAGCGATGCAGCCTCTGCCAAGTGGAGATCCAGGGGATGGCCGGGGGCAACGACCTGGTCCATTTTTCGATGGGGGCGCCCGGGAGCCGGGCCAAGCTCTGGGCCCGGGTCTGCCAATACCTGCGCAGCCCGGAGCAGTGTCGGCAGTGCCTGAACCAAGACCCGCAGCTGCGCGGCACGGTCACGGCGAACGATTACTACGCCGAAGCCCCGGTTCTCGACCTCAGCGGCCTGGGGCCGGGGGGAGCCGGCGGAGCGTCGGGCACCCATCCCGTAGGGTGAGGGCAAGCCCCCGGGCCCGACCCACCCCTGACAGCGATCCCCGAAACGCGCCGCCCCGGAACGGGCAGCTTCGGGAGCGGGCTCCAGGGACGCCACCGCGGCCTGGGCGGTACCGCCGACCCGGTCCCCTGTCTTGCCGCACCCCCTCAGCTCCGAGATCGAACGCCTTGCCGCCCGGGTGGCGGACGGCGCCGGCCTGGAACTGCGGGGCGTGGAGGTGCTCACCCACCGCATCCCGATGACGGTGCGGGTGCTGGTGCAACGCCGCGACGGGAGCGATGTGAGCCTGGACGAGTGCGCGGCCCTCAGCACGCCCCTGGGCGAAGCGCTGGACGCCAGCGTGCCGATCGAGGGCGCCTACGTGCTGGAGGTGAGCAGCCCCGGCATCGGCGACCACCTGCAGAGCGACCGCGACTTCCAGAGCTTCCGCGGCTTCCCGGTGGAGGTGCGGCGCCGGGAGGCCAGCGGCGGTGTGTCCTGCCAGGCTGGGCTGCTGCTCGGCCGGGACGACCAGGCCGTGCTGCTCAACCTGCGGGGGCGCACCCTGCGCATCCCCCGTGAGGAGGTGCTGCAGGTGCGGCTGACCAACCCCGACGGCGATCCCTGAGGTGTCGCCGCCCCGCCGCGCGGCGCCCTCCTCCCCCCACAACCGAATCCCCACAACCGAATCCCCCCATGGCGCTCGTACTGCTGCCCGGCCTGAACAACCTGATCGAGGACATCAGCGACGAGAAGAAGCTCGCTCCCCAGGTGGTCGAGTCGGCGCTGCGCGAGGCCCTGCTCAAGGGCTACGAGCGCTATCGCCGCACCCTTTACCTGGGGATCAGCGAAGACCCCTTCGATGAGGAGTACTTCAGCAACTTCGACGTGGCCCTCGATCTGGAGGAGGAGGGCTATCGCGTGCTGGCCAGCAAGATCATCGTCGAGGAGGTGGAAAGCGAAGACCACCAGATCGCCATCGACGAGGTGCGGCAGGTGGCGGAGGACGCCCAGATCGGCGACACGGTGGTGCTGGACGTCACGCCGGAGAAGGACGACTTCGGCCGGATGGCCGCCGCCACCACCAAGCAGGTGCTGGCCCAGAAGCTGCGCGATCAGCAGCGGCGGATGATCCAGGAGGAGTTCGCCGACCTGGAGGACCCGGTGCTCACCGCGCGGGTGATCCGCTTCGAACGGCAGAGCGTGATCATGGCGGTGAGCAGCGGGCTCGGCCGGCCGGAGGTCGAGGCGGAGCTGCCGCGGCGCGACCAACTGCCCAACGACAACTACCGCGCCAACGCCACCTTCAAGGTGTTCCTCAAGGAGGTGAGCGAGGTGCCGCGGCGGGGGCCGCAGCTGTTCGTCAGCCGGGCCAACGCGGGCCTGGTGGTGTATCTGTTCGAGAACGAGGTGCCCGAGATTCAAGAGGGGTCGGTGCGGATCGTCGCCGTGGCGCGGGAGGCCAACCCCCCCTCCCGCTCGGTCGGGCCCCGCACCAAGGTGGCCGTCGACAGCGTGGAGCGGGAGGTGGATCCGGTGGGGGCCTGCATCGGCGCCCGCGGCTCCCGCATCCAGCAGGTGGTGAACGAGCTGCGGGGCGAGAAGATCGATGTGATCCGCTGGTCGCCCGATCCGGCCCAGTACATCGCCAACTCCCTCAGCCCGGCCCGGGTGGAAACGGTGCGCCTGGTGGATCCCGAGGGTCATCACGCCCATGTGCTGGTGCCCCACGACCAGCTGAGCCTGGCGATCGGGCGCGAGGGTCAAAACGTGCGCCTGGCGGCGCGACTCACCGGCTGGAAGATCGACATCAAAAACGCCCAGGAGTACAACCAAACCTCAGAGGATGCGGTGGTGGCCGAGCTGATCACCCAGCGGCGCGAGGAGGAGGCCCTGCAGGCGGAGGCGGAGGCGCGGCTGCAGGCCGAGCAGGCCGCCCGGGCGGAGGAGGATGCCCGGCTGCGGGAGCTTTACCCCCTGCCCGAGGACGAGGAGTACGGGATGGAGGGCTATGGCACCGGCGCCGAGGAGCCGGCCGAGGAGTTGGCGGAGGAGTTGGCGGAGGAGCCGGAGTCGGAGCCGGTCGCCGTCGCCGGGGCTGCGGAGGAGGAGCGGTGAGCGGCGCCGGGCCGCGACCGGTGCTGCGGCGTTGTGTGGCCTGCCGCCGCTTGGAGGATCGCCGCTCCCTCTGGCGGGTGATTCGCCTGGCGGAGGGGGGCCTCGCCCTCGATGGCGGGATGGGGCGCTCCGCCTACCTCTGCCCCAGCGACGCCTGCCTGGAGGAGGCGCGGCGGCGGCGGCGGCTGCAGCGGGCGCTGCGCTGCCCGGTGCCCGAGGCGATCCTCTCGGCCCTGGCGGATCGCCTCGCGGCGGTCAGCGCCGCAGGCTCTGAGGCAAGATAAACGAGGGTCGCGGCGCGTCTGCGGCTTGGCGGGAGTTCGAGTCCCCCTCGATCAACCCCCATGGTGCGGGCTTTTTGGCCCGGCCGGTGGCCGACCTGGCCACGAGCGGAGCCCTCCCCGGGCCCCGAGCGGTGGCCCTCCGGGCCCCGATCCCACGGAGACCTGAATGACCAGCAGCGGCAAAGTCCGAATTTACGAGCTGTCCCGGGACTTGGGCCTGGACAACAAGGACGTGCTCGACGCCGCCGAGAAGCTCAAGATCGCCGCGCGCAGCCACAGCAGCTCGATCAGCGACGACGAGGCCCAGCGCATCCGCACCTTGATCACCCGAAGCCCCGGCAGTCCGAGCGCCCCGGGCCGCCCCGCCGCCCCCGCTCCCGTCGCCCCCGGCA
>JBIPMZ010000158.1:0-5690 GCA_044376165.1 Cyanobium sp. | reverse complement strand
GATCCGCCATCCGCGGGTCGTGAGGGGTCAGGGGGTGAGCCGGGCTGAGGGGGGCCGCGGGGGCGTCATCCAGCAGGCCGATCTGGCGGGCGATCGCCTCGGCGGTGAGGCCGTAATCGCCGGTCACCATCGTCACCTTGATGCCCGCCTCGCGGCATTGGCGCACCGCATCGGCCACCTCCGGCCGGGGCGGGTCGTACAGCCCCACCAGCCCCACCAGCATCTGCTCGCTCTCCAGCACCTCCGCGGGCGCGGTGGCGGCGTTGGCGGGGGCCGGGCGCACCGCCACGGCGATCACCCGGAAGCCCCGGCGGGCCAGATCATCGTTGGCGGCGATCACCCGCTGGCGCCCCGCCGCGCTGATCGCCTCCGCTCCCGATGCCGTCAGCCAGGCCCCGCAATGGGCGAGCACCTCCAGGGGCGCGCCCTTGGTGAGCACCAGCGCCTCCCCGCCGGGCAGGGGCAGGTCGTCCTCCCCCCCGCGCCAGTCCACCAGCACCGACATGCGGCGGCGGTGGGAATCGAAGGGGATCTCGCGCCGGCGCGGATGGCGGCTCTGCTGCTCCTGGGGCTCCAGCCCGGCGGCCAGGGCCGCCAGCAGCAGGCCGTTTTCGGTGGGATCCCCGATCGCCCGCCAGGCTTCCCCCGGGGTGGCGGTGTGCTCCAGACGGGCGTTGGAGCAGAGGGAGGCGGCCCGCAGCAGCAGGCGCTTCAGGGCTTCCGGCGCCCGCGGGTCGCCAGGATTCCCCTCCGCCGCCTGGAGGGGCAGCCAGGTCTGCTCCACCGCCATGCGGTTGCCGGTGAGGGTGCCGGTCTTGTCGCTGCAGATCACGCTCACCGACCCCAGCGTCTCCACCGCCGACAGCCGCCGCACCAGGGCGTTGCGACGCGCCATCCGCTGCACGTTCAGCGCCAGGGCGAGGGTGACCGTGGGCAGCAGGCCCTCGGGCACATTCGCGACGATGATCCCGATCGAGAACACCAGGCTCTCCAGCGGGCCCATGCCCACAAACAGGAAGCTGAGGGCAAAGGCGATCGCCCCCATCGACAGGGAGAGGATCGTGATCGTGTGCACGATGCGGCCCACCTGCTGTTCGAGGGTGCTGGCGGCGCGCTGGGTGCCGGCGGCGAGGTGCGCCACCTGGCCGAATTCGGTCTCAGCGCCGGTGGCATACACAAACGCTTCCCCGCGCCCGGAGGCGACGCTGCAGCCCGCCAGCACCAGGTTGGCCCGCTCCGGGATGGCGATCCGGGGCACCCCGTTCGCTCCGCTCGGGGCCAGGGGCAGCGGCTCGGCCTGGCGTGCCGCCGGCTGGGATTCGCCGGTCAGCACCGAGAGGTCGACATACAGGCCATGGGCTGCCCCCAGGCGGCAGTCGGCCGGGATGCGATCCCCCTCCTCCAGCTGGATGCGATCCCCGGGCACCAGGGCATCGGCCCCCAGTTGTTGCAGCTCCCCGTCCCGCCAGACCTGCACCTGGCTGGGCAGGGAGCGCGTGAGCGCCGCCAACGTGCGCTCCGCCTGGAACTCCTGCCAGAAGGAAAACAGCCCGTTGATCCACACCACAGACCAGATCGCCCACCCCAGCTGGGGGGTGCCGGCCGCGAAGGCCATGCCCCCCGCCACCCACAACAGCAGGGCCATGAAGTGCACCATCTGGTCGAGCAGGCGCAGGGCGAGCGGACGATGCCGCTGCGGCGGAAGCCGGTTTGGCCCCCAGTGCGCCAGCCGCCGCTCCGCCTCCGCCTGGCTCAGGCCCGTGGGCTGGCTCTGCAAAGCGGAAACCACCCCTTCCAGCGGCAGCGACCAGATGGGCTGAACCGGGGAGAGCTGCACCGCATGATCGGAGCCGCCCGTGCCCTTCACAGCCCCCGCTCCCGCGTGCGGCAGGCGCTGCCGTCGGTGGTGCCATCCCAACCGGTGAGGCGCCAGATCTGCGCGCGCACCTGGTCGCGCCAGAGGCGCCAGTGGCTTTCCGGGCGGTTGTCCTCCGTGTTGGCCGGCACCCCTTCCACCCGCCAGCCGCCACTGCCCAGGACGATGGTGGCGATCGCCACGGAGCGCTCGAGGTGCGCCGGGCTGGTGACGACCGTGAGTCGGCCGGGCTTGGGCTGCCGCGAGAGGAAGCGCGCCAGCGTGGTGAGCTGCCCGAAGGTATCGCAGCCCTGCGTCAAGACGACCACCCGGCCGGGGCCGTCGGCGGTAAGGCCGCGATCCTGCAGAGCCTGGCGATTGATGGCCTGGCTGGCGGAACTTCCCTGGAGCACCAGCATCGATCCGGGTCGGTCCTTCCAGAGCTTGACCGCCGTAACGGAGCGCTGGGGGTCCTCCACAAACACCGTGATCACCTCGGGAGCGCCGCGCACAAACAAGGACGAGGGGCCCCGGCCACTGTTTTGCAGGGCCGGTAAGACCCTCCAGAGCCCAAGCCCGAGAAGCAGCAAGGTAAAAACGGGAAACCGCCTCGGCAGCACCAGCAGCAGATCCAGCAGCTCCCCCAGGGGCCCCTGCAGCAAAAAGCCCAGGGGGTTCTGCCGATGCCGGCGCGCGGACCGCCCCCGCCTCGACCTGTCGCGACGGGAACCCCGGCGGTGCTCGCGGTGGCCTCCGGACTGTCGCCTCCCGGCGTCGGAATGGGAATGGCCAGACCGATGGGATTCCCCTTCCCTGGAATCGCGGGAATCGGAGGCCACAAGCGGATGCCTCAAAAGCCATCAGGAATCGACCCTACGCCAGCCAAGCCAGCGGCGGGGAGGCGCCTGGCGCCGGGCAAACAATGGAGCCCAAGGCAAATGGCCGCCGTACAGACAAGAAACGTAGAAACTGTTTGACCTTCCTGGTGGTTGCGCCGGCGCCGGTGGCTGGCGGCGCCCGGCCGGGCAATCCAGGCCTCGACTTCCACTGCCTTCCGCAATAATTTCACCTTCTGCTCGCCGGGCCTTTCATGGTCGTCCTGTTCTGCAGCGCCCTGCGGCCGCTCCCGCCGGCACTGGCCCTGTTGGGCGCCGTGCTGGGCGCGGGACTGGCCGGGCCGGGGCCAGTCCTGGCGGCTGCGGACTGCCGTTTCCTTGAGCCGATCGGCGGCAAGGGTGCCACACCGATCGTGAGTCAACGGGTGGTCTCCGGCAAGAGCCCGGACCCGGCCGGCGGCAGCACCGCCTTCCAGGTGGACAAGCCCTACAGCAGCTACCGCTTCTTTTTCACCGCCACCTCCGCCGATCCGAAGGCCCGCTATCCGGTATCCGGCACCCTGACGTTGGCGGACGGCTCCAGCCGGAAGCTGTTCCAGGAGACCCTCAGCCCACCGGTGGGTCGCGGCCGCCAGTTCGGCCCCTTCGCCGCCCTTCCCGGCCAGCGGGTGAAGCAGGTCAACTTCCGGATCGGCGCCGCCGATCGATCCGAAGCCCTGGGCTTCAGCTATCGCATCTCGGCGCAGGGCTGCCGCTGAGCAGCTGCAGCACGTCGCGGTCCTCCAGCTGCTCGAAGCGCGCAAACCACTCCCCCACCGCCTGCAGCGACTCCACCACCGCCAGGGCCTCCAGCCGGTCTACCAGCGGCTCCAGCTCCGGCACCACCCGGCGGTCCACCACCGGAACCGCGAGGGCGAGGGAGGCGGGTTTCAGCCGGCGCAGCGATTCCAGGGCCGCCCGGGCGGTCATGCCCGTGGCGATGCCGTCATCCACCACCACCAGATGGCGGTGCTGCAACGCCGCCGGCTCCGGATCGCCGAAGAGCCGCTGGCGACGCTCCAACTCCCGCCGCTGTTCCTCCACCAGCCGGTTCCGTTCCGCCTCGCTCAAGGGCATGAAGCCCTCCCCCTGGCGAGCCCAGAGCACAAGACCGCCCGGGGCCACCGCGCCGATGGCGCATTCCGGGGACGAGGGGTGGACGATCTTGCGCACCGCCCAGCAGGCCAGGGGCAGGTGAAGGCGGCGGGCCATCTCCGCCCCCACCGCCACCCCTCCGCGGGGCAGAGCGAGGAGGATGCCGTCGCGGGCTCGGCCGCGCAGATCCAGAAAGCGCTCGGCCAGCTGCCGGCCCGCTTCCCGGCGGTCGAACCACAGCGGCTTTCGTTCCCTGAAGGCCATCGCCACCCGCCATCGCTGTTCACATCATGGGACCTTTCTCACCATGGGACCTATGGATCAATCGCGAGCCGCAGGGCGGGCGAGCCGCTCCTGCTCCCAGCCCTTCACCACCCGGTAGACCGACGGCACCACCAGCAGGCTGAGGAGCGTGGCCACCAACTGGCCGCTGAACACCACCGTGCCGATGCTCAGCCGGCTTGCCGCGCCGGAGCCGCTGGGGAAGAGCAGCGGCAGGCAGCCGGCCAGGGAGGAGATCACCGTCAGCAGGATCGGCCGCAAGCGCGCCACCGCGGCGCCGTGGATCGCGGCGTCGAGGGGCATGCCGGCCGCCAGCCGCTGGTTGGCAAATTCCACGATCAGGATGCCGTTCTTCGCCGCCAGGCTGGCGAGCACCAGCAAGCCCATCTGGCCGTACACGTCCAGGGCCAGGCCGCGCAGGGCCAAGCCCAGCACCGCCCCCAGCATCGCCAGCGGCACCGTCACCAGGATGATCAGGGGGTCGAGGAAGTTTTCATACAGGGCTGCCAGCACCAGCGCCATCACCACCAGGGCGAGGCTGAACACCCGGGCGGTGCCCCCGCCGGCCCGCGCCTCCTCCCGGGCCAGCCCCGCCCACTCCAGCTCGATCGCCTCCCGACCCCGGCGCTGGTGCAGCTCCTGCAGCAGCGCCATCGCCTGGCCGCTGCTCACCCCGGCCCGCGGCAGGGCCCGGATGCTGATCGAGCGCACCAGCCGGGTGTGGTTGATGCTCGTGGGGCCGGCCCCCGGCTCCAGGCGCACCAGCTGCGCGATCGGGATCAGGCGTCCATCGCGGTTGCGCACCGGCAGGGCCAGCACATCGGCGGCATCGCGACGGGCACCCCCCTCCAGCTGCACAATCACCCGCCGCACCTGGTCATCGGCAAAACTGTCGTTGACGTAATCGCTGCCGAAGCTGGCGCCGAGGGTGTCCACCAGGCTGGCGAGATCGACGCCGAGGGAGGCCATGCGCAGGCGGTCGGGGATCAGCTCCAGCCGGGGGGCGCCGCTGCTGAAGCGGGTTGAGACCCGCTCGAAGGCGGGGCTGCCCCCGCTCTGCAGGCCCTGGGCTTCGGTGAGAAACGCGCGGGCCTCCCGCTCGAACGCCGCCAGGCTCAGCCGGCCGGAACTGACGTCGAGCAGCTCCAGCTCCAGGCCCCCTTCGCTGCTGAACCCCCGCACGCTCGGCGCCTCGCTCAGCTGCACCACCCCGTCGGGGATGGCTCGCCGCAGCTGGCGGTTGAGGCGCTCCGCCACCGCTCCGCTGCGGCTCTCGGCGGCCGGGCGCTCCTCCACGGGCTTGAGGCGCAGGAAGAACTGCCCCTTGTTGGGGCTGCTGTCCCCGAAGGAGCGGCCGGCGTAGAAGTTGGCGCTGGCGATCAGCGGTTCTTTTCGGGCCACCTGCCGCACCTGCTCCAGCACCTCTTGCGTGCGCGGCAGGGCCGTGCCCTCCGGAAGGATCAGCACGCCGCGAAGCTGGCCGTTGTCCTCCTGGGGGATGAAGGTGGTGGGTCGCTGGTGGATCGCCGCGGCGGTGAGCAGCAGCCCCCCCAGCAGGGCGACCAGCACCAGCGCCCGGCGGC
>JBIPMZ010000156.1:0-5693 GCA_044376165.1 Cyanobium sp. | reverse complement strand
CGGCCCCCTGGTGGTGATCGGGCCGGAGGCGGTGCTCGGGGACGGCTGCGTGCTCCACCCCGGGGTGGTGCTCTACCGCGATGTGCACCTCGGGGAGGGCTGTGAGATCCATGCCGGTGCGGTGCTCCATCCGGGCAGCCGCCTGGGGCGTGGCTGCGTCGTCCACTCCAACGCCGTGATCGCTTCGGAGGGCTTCGGCTTCGTCCCCACCGCCACCGGTTGGCGCAAGATGCCCCAAACCGGTCGCGTGGTGCTCGAAGACGGGGTGGAGGTGGGCTGCGGCGCCACGATCGACCGGCCAGCGGTGGGGGAGACCCGCATCGGAGCCGGCACCAAGATCGACAACCTGGTGCATCTGGGCCATGGTGTCGTCACCGGTCGGGGCTGTGCCCTGGCCGCCCAGGTGGGCATCGCCGGCGGGGCCGTGCTCGGCGATGGCGTGATCCTCGCCGGCCAGGTGGGGGTGGCCAACCGCGCCCGCATCGGCGATCGGGCGATCGCCTCCTCCAAGTCGGGTATCCATGGAGAGGTGGCGGCTGGTGAGGTGGTGAGCGGCTACCCGGCCATCCCCAACCGCCTCTGGCTGCGCTGTTCCGCCGCGTTCAGCAAGCTGCCGGAGATGGCCCGCACCCTCCGGCAGCTGCAGCGGTAGCCTCGCCTCTTGTGCTCACCGCCGCTGCGGCCGATGAACTCCCACCGGATCACCCTGCTTCCCGGCGACGGAATCGGCCCAGAGATCAGCGCGGTGGCCCGCCAGCTGCTCGAAGCGGTCAGCCGTCGCCACCAGTTTGCGCTGGAGTTCGACGAACAGCCGATCGGTGGGGCGGCGATCGACGCCACCGGCGAGCCGCTGCCGGAGAGCACCCTGGCGGCCTGC
Organism: Cyanobium sp.; assembly: GCA_044376165.1. Classification (GTDB taxonomy): domain Bacteria; phylum Cyanobacteriota; class Cyanobacteriia; order PCC-6307; family Cyanobiaceae; genus Cyanobium. Next base: position 4,816 of record JBIPMZ010000156.1, on the reverse strand, counting down.
CGCGCCAGCGAAGCGGTGTTGCTGGCGGCGATCGGCAGCCCCCGCTTCGACAACCTGCCGCGCGCGCAACGCCCGGAAACCGGCCTGCTGGCCCTGCGCGCCGGCCTGGGCCTGTTCGCCAACCTGCGGCCGGTGAAGATCTTTCCCGCCCTGATCGGCGCCAGCACCCTGCGGCCGGAGGTGATCGAGGGGGTCGACCTGCTGGTGGTGCGCGAGCTCACCGGCGGTGTTTATTTCGGTCTGCCGAAGGGCCGCGTGGAAGCCGGAGGCCGGGTGCGCGCGTTCAACACCATGGTCTACGAGGACTGGGAGGTGGATCGGATCGCCCGCGTCGGCTTTGCCCTCGCCCGCGGCCGCCGGGGGCGCCTCTGCTCCGTCGACAAGGCCAACGTGCTGGATGTCAGCCAGCTCTGGCGCGACCGGGTGGAGGCCATCCACGCCGACTACGGCGACGTGAGCTTGAGCCACCTCTACGTGGACAACGCCGCCATGCAGCTCGTGCGCGATCCGCGTCAGTTTGACGTGCTGCTCACCAGCAACCTCTTCGGCGACATCCTCAGCGATGAGGCGGCGATGCTCAGCGGCTCGATCGGCATGCTCCCCTCCGCCTCCCTGGGGGCCGAGGGCCCCGGGCTGTTCGAGCCGATCCATGGCTCCGCCCCGGACATCGCCGGGCAGGACAAGGCCAATCCCCTGGCGATGGTGCTTTCGGCGGCGATGCTGCTGCGCCAGGGGCTGCAGCAGGAAGCGGCCGCCGCCGAGCTGGAGGCGGCGGTGGAACGGGTGCTGGCCCGCGGCTTCCGCACCGGCGACCTGATGGCCGAGGGGTGCACGCCGGTGGGCTGCCGGGCGATGGGGGACCACCTTCTGGCCGCGTTGGAGGGCTGACGCCGCCCCTCGTCGCAGCTCGTGAAGCCCCGCCCCGACACGGCCGGCTGGGGACCGGCGATCTGCGAAACTCTCAGGCGACTTCCCCCACCCTGCCCCGATGTCGAAGCGTCACCCGGTCGTGGCCGTCACCGGTTCCTCCGGCGCAGGAACCAGCACCGTCAAGCGCGCCTTCGAATACATCTTTTCCCGGGAGGGCATCACCCCCGCGGTGGTGGAGGGGGACAGCTACCACCGCTACGAGCGCGGTCCGATGAAGGAGGCGATGGCCAGCGCCGTGGCCAACGGGGAGAATTTCTCCCACTTCGGGCCGGAGGCCAACCTGTTCGACAAGCTGGAGGAGCTGTTCCGCACCTACGGCGAGAGCGGCGGCGGCCAGAAGCGCTACTACCTCCACTCCCTCGACGAGGCGGCCGAGCACAACGCCCGCCTGGGCACCAGCCTGGAACCCGGCCAGTTCACCCCCTGGGAGCCGATCCCCGCCGCCACCGACCTGCTCTTCTACGAGGGTCTGCATGGTGGTGTGGTGGGCGACGGCTATGACGTGGCCTCCTTTGCCGACCTGCTGATCGGCGTGGTGCCGATCACCAACCTGGAATGGATCCAGAAGATTGCCCGCGACAATGCCGAGCGGGGCTATTCCGCCGAGGCCACGGTCGACACGATCCTGCGCCGCATGCCCGACTACATCAACCACATCTGTCCCCAGTTCAGCCGCACGGACATCAACTTCCAGCGGGTGCCCACGGTGGACACCTCCAACCCGTTCATGATCCGCCCCATCCCCACCGCGGATGAAAGCTTCGTGATCATCCACTTCCGCAAGGGAGCCCGGGAGAAGTGGGGGATCGACTTCCCCTACCTGCTCGACATGATTCACGACTCCTTCATGTCCAGCCCCACCAGCATCGTGGTGAATGGCGGCAAGATGGGTTTTGCGATGGAACTGATCCTCACCCCGATCATCCACCGCATGATCGAGGAGAAAAAGAGCATCGCCTGACTCGCCATCTTGCGTTTTCGTTCCTAAGATCCGCGCAATTGCTTCGCGGAGTGCCATCGCCGCCAGCACCGCCCCGATTCCCCGTATCGGCCCGCTCCCCCGCACCGCGGCCCCGGACATGCCCTCCTTTGTCATCGAGGCGGCGGGCTCTGGGGCCTTTCAGGCACCGGCCCTGCGTCTGGATCGGATCAACAGTCGCGACCTGCTGGCGGCGGCTCGGGAGGTGTATTACACCTTTTTGGCCAACGCGGCCACCCCCCTCGATCCGCTGGGGGTTGTGCTCAGCGGCGGGCAGGGGCGGCCGTTTCGCGGCCGGGTGGTCTTTCAAGCACCGGTGCTGCTGCCCGACGAAGAATTCGTGGCCCTCGATCTGCTGCGCAGCCGCGGCCCCCGCACGGGCCGCGCCCGTTCGCTGCGCCCCCCCTCCCCATGAGCGTCCCCCTGGTCATCGGGCCCCCCACCACGGCCGCGTTGGCCCTGGCCTCGCCCCCGCTGCTGCTCGTGGTGGCCTTCCTCGGCTCGTGTTTCGGCAGCTTCGCCAACGTGGTGGCCTGGCGCCTGCCCCGTGAGGAATCCCTGCTGCGCCCCCCCAGCCACTGCCCCCGCTGCGGCACCCCGCTGCGCTGGTTTGAGAATGTGCCGGTGTTCGGCTGGCTGGTGGTACGCGGCCGTTGCCGGTACTGCCGCACCCCGGTGTCGCCCCGCTACCCCCTGGTGGAGCTGCTCTGCGGCGGGTTGTGGCTGGCGGTGTTGCTGACCAGCCCCACCGCCATGGGCGCCGCTCCTCCGTCTTGGCTCCTCCTTCCCGCGGGCTGGTTGCTCACCACCTGGCTGCTGCCCCTGCTCTTGATCGACCTGGACAGCCTCTGGCTGCCCGAGCCCCTCTGCCGCTGGGGAGTGCTGCTCGGCCTGGCGGCAACCGCCCTGCTCGGCTTCGCGCAGGGGGTGGAAACCGGGCGGGCCCTGCTGTTCCAGCACCTGATCGCCGCCGCCCTCGGCCTGCTCGGCTTCGAGGCGGTGAGTGCTGCGGGGGAGCGGTTGATCGGCAAGCCGGCCCTCGGGCTGGGGGATGCCAAGTTGGCGGCCCTGATGGGGGCTTGGCTGGGCCCCGCCGGACTGGCGGTGGCGGTAGCCCTCGCGGTAGTGGGCGGTGCCCTTTTCGGTGGCATCGGGCGGATCACCGGCCGCTTGGGGCGGCAGCAGCCCTTTCCGTTTGGCCCCTTTCTGATCGTTGCCACCTGGGTGGTGTGGCTGAGCGGCCACCGCCTTTGGATCGATCTCTACCGCCTGGCGAGCGGGATCTGAGGGGCGCCGGGTTCTTAAATGGGCCCACCGCCACCGCCGCTCCGCCACCCCTGCCATGTCCCTGTTCGACTGGTTCGCCGATCGACGCAAAAATGCCCCGGTGGTCCGACCCAGCCCGAGCCCTGACCTGGACGAGGGGGATGGGTTGTGGAGCAAGTGCCCGGAGTGCTCCCAGGTGGTGTATCGCAAGGATTTGCTCGCCAATGCCAGCGTCTGCGCGAACTGCGGTCACCACAACCGCATCGACAGCGCGGAGCGGATCCGCCTGCTGGCCGATGAGGGAAGCTTTGAACCCCTCGACAGCGAGCTGGCCCCCACCGATCCCCTCGCCTTCAAGGACCGCCGCAGCTATGCCGATCGGATCCGCGATAGCCAGAAGGCCACGGGCCTGCGGGATGCGGTGGTCACCGGCCTGGCGCGGCTGGACGGCATGCCCCTCGCCCTGGGGGTGATGGACTTCCGCTTCATGGGGGGCTCGATGGGCTCGGTGGTGGGGGAGAAGCTCACCCGCCTGATCGAGGAGGCCACGGCCCGCGGTTGGCCCCTGCTGATCGTCTGCGCCTCCGGCGGGGCCCGCATGCAGGAGGGCATGCTGAGCCTGATGCAGATGGCCAAGATCTCCGGGGCGCTGGAGCGCCATCGGCGCGCGGAACTTCTCTACGTGCCCCTGCTCACCCACCCCACCACCGGCGGGGTCACCGCCAGCTTCGCGATGCTGGGGGACCTGATCCTGGCGGAGCCGAAAGCGTTGATCGGGTTTGCGGGTCGGCGGGTGATCGAGCAGACCCTGCGGGAGAAGCTGCCGGAGGGCTTCCAAACTGCGGAATACCTTCGCGATTGCGGCTTCGTCGATGTGATCGTGCCGCGAACCCAGCTGCGCAGCACCTTGAGCACCCTCTTGCACCTGCACGGGGCACCCCAGCGGCGCCGCCAGCCGGTGGCGCCATGAGGATTCCCCGGTTCGCCTCCCGGTTCGCTTTGCGCCTCGGGCTTCTCCTGCTTCTGCTCTGCCTGGGGGCCAGCCTCTCCTCCTTCGTCCGGGTGGCGCCGGCCTGGGCGGGACCGGTGGAGTGGCACGAGGTTCCGGCCACGGCCGAGGGGCGCCAGTGGTGGGATTCCGGCAGCCTGCGGATCGATCGGGAGGGGCGCCTCTCGGTGCTGAGCCGCTTCCAGCCGGCGCCTCCCCCCAGCGAGGGGGAGGATTCCGGCCGGCCTCCCGCCGGCAGCCTCTACGTGATGCAGCTCGATTGCGATGAGGCCCTGTTCCGCGATGTTTCGGTCAACGGCCTGCCCCGTTTCCGAGCCCCCTGGCAGCCGGTGGCCGAAGACGAACTCACCGCCGCGGTGATCCGTGAGGCCTGTGCGGCCTGGGCGGAGAGAGCCCCCGCCTGATCCCCACCCCTCCACCCCCCGCCATGACCGCCGCCCCCCTGCGCGTCGCCGTCGCCGGCCTCGGCTTCGGAGAAAAGGTGCACCTGAGCGCCCTGCGCGACTGTCCCCTCACCGAGCCGGTGGCCCTGTGGCATCCGCGGGCGGAACGGCTGGCGGAGGCCTGCCACGCCCACGCCTTGCCGGGTCACACCGACTTCGCGGCCCTTCTCGCCGATCCCGCCATCGACG
>JBIPMZ010000157.1:0-5693 GCA_044376165.1 Cyanobium sp. | reverse complement strand
GGGCGCCCCACCCCACGGCGGCATCGCCTACGGCCTCGACCGCATGACCATGCTGCTGGCGGGTGAGGAATCGATCCGCGACACCATCGCCTTCCCGAAAACTCAGCAGGCCCGCTGCCTAATGACCCAAGCCCCCGCCGGAGTGGACGAGAAGCAGCTGCGGGAGCTGCATGTGGCCAGCACCTGGGAGAAGGAGGGGGAGGGCTGAGGGGCCCGCGGCTCAAGCCTGGCGAAACAGCCGTGGGCCGAGCCATGGGCTGAACGCCATCGTGAACGCCATCGGCGCATTCAGGCGGCGGCATCCAGATGGATTCCCAGCAGAAGTGCATACTTCCTCTCAGGCAACTCTTTTGAAGCCAAGATGGGCGCGTTGCCGATATGCGACCTGTTGACAGCTACCGGTATGCCCGGCTGAGGGCGATGCGACGGCGGATGCGATGGCTGGCGAGGGCCATCATGGGCACAGCTCCCACGGCCAGAGGGACTGGCACTGGGTTGAGTTTGAATGAGCGCGCAGGTTGGGGTGAGGAGCAATTCACCTCCTCGTCACTGCTGTTGGTACAGGAAAATGCCTTGGCGACCAGAGTGGCATTAGGGAGCACATCAAGGCTGTACGTCTGTGAATTCGTCGTCGATGACCCCCGGTTCCATGGTGCCCTGCCCCGCGGGTGTGTCAGGACAGTAGGGACTTGTACCAGGAGCCCGAAGGTCACACAACAAGGTGGTGAAGGCGGGCTCAAAGTCAAGCAACGTGGGATCATAGCCAATATCGAACTTGATTTTGCCGACTGGATCATTAGGGCCAAAACCCCAATCTGCATACACCATAAAAGCACTCCACTAGCAGGACGGGGCCGGTTGTTTGCATATGTTTTTACAGACTTCCGAAAAAGGAAAGTGCAGGTGGTAGCCCGTGCACCATGTGGTGGAATAGTAACTATTGTTATAAGGGATCTTGTTGGCCTTGGCTGAAGCAGCAAATCCCAGCATCCCAGCGATCACTCCCAGCGACAGGAGCTTGCTGGCCTGAGGCCTTGGCAGTGCGGTCATGAACTTGCGCTGAAGAGAGGCCCAGGATCCGAGGGGCCGAACAGCAGCGCCGATGACTTGACGGCAACCCAAGAAACGGAATGACGAAGACATAATCGACAGGATGAGAAGGAAAACTTCAATTGTTAATCGAGTGAAGCCATGGATCTGGGACAGGCGAACGGTCGAGACGACCGAAGTGTCTTGTAAGGCGAGCTGGCGTTTCTGCATTCTCCAGATAGCGAATCTAGCAACGCAGGGCAAAGGCACTGAGGTGCGCTTAAAAGTAGATTTGACTGAGAGAATGGCCCACTCTAAAGCCATTTGCACCGCCAGGCTGCTATGTCGAGGACTTGTCGCAAATCTTGTTCATTCTGTATTCGACTTTGCTGCATTTTACACATTCTTCTAGGAAAGCCCTGAAAGGTTTCGTAAAGAGAAGACGCAGATCAGGATGTGAACGATTTCGTGCCGGCGATTGCCGACGGCGGCATCGCCTACGGCCTCGACCGGATGGTGACGCTGCCTGCTCACCGGCGCCCCGGCCTCCGCCGCAAACCAGGAGGCCTGTTTTGGCAGGAGAAGTGAAGGGTGTCCACCTGGCCGCAAGACCCCCAAACGAATTTTATGCTGGGCAGCTTGGCGCCACCCGGGCCGAGCACCACGGCCTCCGCTGGCAGGGAGATGGCCAAAGCGCCCGCAACTGCAGCTCCCAGGAGCAAGGGAGGGAGGGCGGCAGGCCTCGGAAATCTCGCCGGGAAGAAGCCCCATGAATCGAATGGCCTTACGGCTCGCTGCGCATCCACAATCATGTGGCCAGCACCCGCCTGGGGCGAGAGCAGGCGGTCCGCCCGACTCATGGTTGAAACCGTCGCTAGTCTGACTGAAAAGATCGAATCGCGATGCTTCCTCGTGATCTGCTAGCAGCAGGCGGCCTCGCGGGCTTCATGTTGTGTCTCCTTGCCGGAACGCCTGCCAGGGCGGGCGTCAAGATCACCCTCTCTCCTCCCGGGGCGGCCCATCAGCAGTCGGCCCTCCAGTCGGCTGTGGGTTCACTCACAGAAAATTTTGATGGCCTCGCCAGCGGCGCGCTGAGCGGACCCGGCACTTTGGCGGTCGGCGCTTACTCAACAGCCGGCATCAGCATCATCCCGGCCGACATCTTTGGCGGCGCCGGCAGCACGGGCCTGTATGCACGCACCGAAAGCAGTCCGCTGACCATCACGTTCCCGATGACGGTTCGGCACGTCGGTTTTTGGTGGAGCGCCGCCTCAGTCAACGACAGCGTCCAGCTCCTCGACGCCAGCAACAACTTTTTGGCCAGCTACAACCTGGCTTCACTGCTCTCCCTTGTTGGCAGCCAGGCCGCACCGAATAATGTAACGGCAACGGACGGAAACATCTACTCAGGCTCCCTGTATTTTAATAATCCTAACCCCAGTATCATCACCCCCAACAACGAGCCCTACGCCTACGTCAATCTCAGCCCCGACGATGCCAGTACCTCGATCCACTCCATCCTCTTGAGTGGCAGCGGCTTCGAATTCGACAACCTCACCATCGCAGCCCAGGAGTTCCCTCCCTCCCTCGCCGCCGCACCCGCCCCTCTCCCCCTGCTCGGCTGCATTGCCGTCTTCCGCTGGAGTCGGCGCCTGCGTCGCCGGCCGCGATCCATCGCCTCGCAACAGGCCGTTCATCGCCGCTGAGCAATCCGAAAACAATCCCGGCCTGAAGCGGCCAAGCGGACGCGAGAGTCCAGGTTGGGAGGAGTCCGTTTCGCTGCCCTTGGCCACCACCACCACCGACCTGGTGCGGCAGTACCTCCGGGACATCGGCCGGGTGGATCTGCTCAGCCCGGAGGAGGAGCTCACCCTGGCGCGGCTGGTGCAGCAACGGGAGCGGCTGCTGGCCTGTCGCGATGCCGCCGATCCCCCGGAGGCGAGCAGCGCCTGGGCGGAGCGGGCCGGGCTCGCCCTGGCCGACCTGCGCCGGGCCCTGCACCGCGGCCGGCGGGCCAAGGAACGGATGATCCAGGCCAACCTGCGCCTGGTGGTGGCCGTGGCCAAGAAGTACCAACAACGCGGCCTGGAGCTGCTGGATCTGGTGCAGGAGGGCACCCTCGGCCTGGAGCGGGCGGTGGAGCGCTTTGATCCGAGCCGCGGCTTCCGCTTCAGCACCTACGCCTACTGGTGGATCCGCCAGGGCATCACCCGGGCGATCGCCAGCCAGAGCCGCACCATCCGTCTGCCGGTGCATGTCACGGAGAAACTCAATCGGCTCAAGCGTGCCCAGCGGGAGCTGACCGCCCGCCTCGGCCGCAGCCCCCGCGTGCCGGAGCTGGCGGGCGAGCTGGGCCTGAGCGAAGAGGTGGTGCGCCTCACCCTGCAGCGCCAGCCCCAGCCCGTTTCCCTCGACAGGCGGATCGGCCGGGAGCAGGACAGCGAACTGGGCGAGCTGCTGGAGGACCCCCACGCCACCCCGGAGCAGACCCTCGCCCGCCAGCAGCTCCACGACGACCTGGAGGCCCTGCTCGCAGAGCTCACCAGCCGGGAGGCCGCCGTGATCCGTCAGCGCTACGGCCTGGAGGATGACACCCCCCGCACCCTCACGGAGATCGGCGTGCAGCTGAAGATCTCCCGGGAGCGGGTGCGGCAGATCGAGCAACGGGCGCTGCTCAAGCTGCAGCAGCCAGGCCACCGCAGCCGCATGCGCGACCACCTCAGCAGCCTGGAGTGAGCCGGAGATCCGCCGGGAAGCCAGCCCCTCTCTGCCCCGGCCCTCGTTCGTATCTAGGGTGGGGACACCCCCTCGGCTCCCTGGCCCGCGCGCGGCCCCCTGCCATGACCCTCGCCTCCGCCCCCCAGACCCCCTCCCTCGGCGCCCCACCGATCGACATCGGCATCCCGCCGGAACAGCGCGCCGCCATCGCTGAAGGCCTGGGCCGCGTGCTGGCCGACAGCACGGTGCTCTACGCCAAAACCCACGGCTTCCACTGGAACGTCACCGGACCGATGTTCAACACGCTCCACCTGATGTTCATGGATCAGTACACGGAGCTGTGGAACGCCCTCGACGAGATCGCCGAGCGCATCCGAGCCCTGGGCCATCCGGCACCGTATGGCAGTGCGGCCCTGGCCCGCCTGGCCTCGATCCCGGAAACCAGCGGCGCCCCCACCGCGCTGGAGATGGTGCATGAGCTGGTGCTGGGCCATGAGGCGGTGGCCCGCACGATCCGCAGCGTGTTCGCCAGGGCGGAGGAGGCCGGCGACCAACCCACCGCCGATCTGCTCACCCAACGGCTGCAAATCCACGAAAAAACGGCCTGGATGCTCCGCAGCCTGCTGGAGGGCTGAGCGCAGGCCGCCCAAACAACTTTCCAGCGCTCGAATGCAGGGCAGCGAGCGCCCGGTAGATTCGGAGATCGCTGAGGAGCCATGGCCAAATTCGTCTTCGTAACGGGCGGCGTGGTGTCCAGCATCGGCAAGGGCATCGTGGCCGCCAGCTTGGGGCGCCTGCTCAAAAGCCGTGGCTACAGCGTTTCGATTCTCAAGCTGGATCCCTACCTGAATGTGGATCCGGGCACGATGAGCCCGTTTCAGCACGGCGAGGTGTTCGTCACCGACGACGGTGCCGAAACCGACCTCGACCTGGGCCATTACGAACGGTTCACCGACACGCCGATGACCCGCCTCAACAGCGTGACCACCGGCTCGATCTACCAGGCGGTGATCAACAAGGAGCGGCGCGGTAACTACAACGGCGGCACCGTGCAGGTGATCCCCCACATCACCGGCGAGATCCGCGAGCGCATCCATCGGGTGGCGGCAAACAGCGGCGCCGATGTGGTGATCACCGAGATCGGCGGCACGGTGGGCGACATCGAGTCGCTGCCGTTCCTGGAGGCGATTCGGGAATTCCGCAGCGATGTGGGCCGCCACGACACCGCCTTCGTGCATGTGACGCTGCTGCCCTACATCGGCACCTCCGGCGAATTGAAGACCAAGCCCACCCAGCATTCGGTCAAGGAGCTGCGTTCGATCGGCATCCAGCCCGACGTGCTCGTGTGCCGGAGCGACCGGCCGATCAGCGCTGATCTGAAGGCCAAGATCGGCGGCTTCTGCGGCGTCGCCAGCCCCGCGGTGATCCAGGCCCTCGATGCCGACAGCATCTACGCCGTGCCGCTCACCCTGGAGCAGGAGGGCCTCTGCCGCCAGGTGCTGGATGTGCTGCAGCTGGTGGACCACGAAAGCGACATGGCCCGCTGGGCGGAGCTGGTGCGCAAGCTGCGCAGCCCCGGCCCGGCGGTGAAGGTGGCGCTGGTGGGCAAATACGTGCAGCTCAACGATGCCTACCTCTCGGTGGTGGAGGCGCTGCGCCACGCCTGCCTCGACCGCGACGCCTCCCTGGATCTCCACTGGATCTGCGCCGAGCAGATCGAGGAGCAGGGCGCCGATTCGCTGCTGCGGGGCATGGATGCGGTGGTGGTGCCCGGCGGCTTCGGCAACCGCGGCGTGGATGGCAAGGTGGCGGCGATCCGCTGGGCGCGGGAGCAACGGGTGCCGTTTCTGGGTCTTTGCCTCGGCATGCAGTGCGCGGTGATCGAGTGGGCCCGCAACCAGGCCGGCCTGGAGGGCGCCACCAGCGCCGAGCTCGATCCGGACACC
>JBIPMZ010000154.1:0-5779 GCA_044376165.1 Cyanobium sp. | reverse complement strand
ATTCGTTTCGCTGGAATGATCCACTGGCGTCGTTCGGGGTCGACCTCACCCCAGCGCGCCTCCCTAAGTTCGCTGGGGCGTACCAGGGTGAGCATCATCAATGGCTTCGCCTCCGGTCGCTCCCGTTCGCGACGCTGCCGGCTGCTCTGGGTGCGAGGGTCGATTCCATCCCTCAACCAGTCATTGATCTGCATCGCCACTTTGCGGGCATCTGCCAGCCGGACCTTGGGATAGGTCCCGATCGTGAAGGTCTGCCGCACGCCCTCCCAGCGGTAGTCCTTACGCCAGGTCTTGGAGCCGGAACGGGCGACCCAGAGATAGAGGCCATCTCGGTCGTGGTGCTTGGTGCCCGATCGGGACAGATCGGGGCGCAAAGCCTGAATCGCCTTGTCACTGAGCATGGCGCGCAGCGTCAGAACGCTCTTGGGGGAAGGGAAGTCAGCCGGTCAGCAAAAGGGGCGACGGTATAGCGCCAAAACGTGACGGTATAGCGCCGATCCCGGCCGGCTATACCGTCAACCATACCGTCAGCCGCCGTGGCAGCCGCTGGATTTCCCTGGATCTCGCTGGATGCCTTGCCTAGGCAGATCCCTTACACCGCAGGGGTTCTTGGACTTGCTTGGATCTCTGTGGATCCAGTGAAAACGGAGGGGGTGGGATTCGAACCCACGGACCCTTGCGGGTCGCCGGTTTTCAAGACCGGAGCCATCAACCACTCGACCACCCCTCCAAGGGCACCCCCCAGAGGGGAACCTTCATTTTCCCACGTCCGGGGGGCGCTCCAGCTGGTTGGTGATGCCGCGGGGGCCGCCGGGCAGGGTGGCGCGGGAGCGGGCGCCGCTCCAGGAGGCGAGGTAGTAGTGGGCTTGGGGATCGAGCTGCCGGGCGCCGGTGAGGTTCACGTTTTCCACCACCGCCCCGCTGCCGGCGCCGGTGCGGGGGTCGGGGCGCTGACCGGGCCGCTGGGGGGTGGCGGTTTGGGCGCGGCCCCAGAAGAAGCGCGCCCCCTCCAGCCAGGCGCCGCTGAGGTTGGCGCCGCCGAGGTTGGTGCCCGCCAGGATCGTGTCTCGAAGATCGGCCTGCGAGAGATCGGCCCCGCGCAGATCAGCGCCGTTGAAGTCGATGCCGCGGAGGTCGCAGCCCGCCAGATCCGCCCCCCGCAGGGTTTGCTGCAGCCGGATCACCGGCACCCCTTCAAAGCGATCCTCCTCGTAATTGCCCTCCCCGTCGAGGATCGCCCGCCCCAGGCGGTGATCGCGCCGCAGGGGGGTGAGCAGGCGGGCTTGGGAGAGAAAGCGCAGCACCTTTGCCTTGCCCAACCCATCGATGCTGCTCAGCACCGCCGCCAGCCGCCCCTCCGCCAGCATCCGCTCGAGGGGCCAGTCCTCCAGCATCCCCTCCTCATCGAGGATCATCTCGGAGATGCCGTGGATGAAGCTGTCGATCGTCTGCGCTTCGGTGATGCGGTTCTGCTGGCTGGTCAGGCGCATGTCCACCATCACCTGCCGCCAAGCGATAGCCAACGCCACCAGCGCTACCAGGATCTGACCGAACGCACCGATCACCCCCTCCCCCAGGGCGCCGATCGCCTCCCAGTTGCGGCTGCGATACAGATCGATCAGCGGATCCCACCAACCCAGGGCCACGGGCACGGCGATCGCCCCCAGCAACAAGCCCGCCACCGCCAGCACCCGGGCGGTCGGCACGTCGTCGAAGCGGACCATCAACCGGCGCAGCAGGGGCGGCACCAGCTGCAGCAGAGACAGCAGCAGGGTGAGGCAGCCGGCCACCAGCGTCAGCGGCGCCCAGCCCAGCACCAGACCCGCCAGGGTGAGGGCGAGGGCAAGGAGGAGCTGCAGCGTCGCCGACTGGTGAAGGCGACTCCAGGGGCCGCTGCCCCGGAAGGCAGGCACGAGCTCCGCACTGTCCTCGGGCTCCCGCAGCAGGGGGGGGCCGTCCCGTTCGGTGGTCATGGGGGGAACTCAGGCGAGCGGAGTGTTCTGGAAGAAAAACCCCGCCGCCAGGATGACGTAGGAGGCCAGCAGCAACACCCCCTCCAGCCAGTCGGATCGGCCATCCAAGCTCACCAGGTTGCTCACCACCACCGCCATCACCACCGCCACCAGCTCGTAGAGGTTGAAGGACAGATCGATCGGATGGCCGAGCAGCGGTCCGGCTAGCACGAGGGTGGGCACCACCAGCAAGGCCACCAGCAGCGTTGCCCCCAGCGCCACCGAAACGGAGAGGTCCATCTTGTTCTTGCGGGCCATCGTCACCGCGGTGACGTATTCGGAGAAGCCGCTCAGCAGGGGCAGGAGCACCACCCCGGTGAAGACCGCCGAGAGGCCCACCCGCTGCGTCACCTGCTCCACCACCCCGACGAACAGCTCGGATTCGTAGGCCAACGCCGCCGTGCTCGCGATCAGCACCAGCAGCCAGGGCACCAGCGGCGGCCGGTGGGCCCCCTGCTCCGCTCCGATCGCGGCGGCCGTCTCGGGCAGCTCCACCTCCGCCACGTCGTAGAGGGTGCGGTGCGTGCCGAGGGAGAACAGCAGCGTGAGCCCGTAAACAATCAGCAGAATCCAGGCCACAAACTGGGAAAACGATTCGGTGCCGCTGCCGGGCACCCCGTCGCCGCCGCTGCCCTGGCCGGAGGAGAGGGCCGCCAGGCTGGGCAGCAGGATCGCCAGAACCGCCAGTGTCATCGCCGTGCCGTTGACCCTGGCCACCACCGGCGGGAAGCGCTGCTCGTCGCGTCCCACACCCCCCAGAAACATCGAGAGGCCCAGGGCCAGCAGCAGGTTGGCCATCACCGTTCCGGTGATGCTCGCCTTGACGATCTCCACCAACCCTGCCTTGAGGGCCACCAAGGCGATGATCAGCTCGGTGGCATTGCCAAACAACGCATTGAGCAGCGCTCCGATCGAGGGCCCCAGGATCAACGAGAGCTCTTCGGTGGCGGTGCTCAGCCACACCGCCAGGGGCAGGATTGCCGCGGCGGAGGTAAAAAACACCGCTGTTTCTCCCCAGCCCAGCCTCTCCGCCGCGATCGAGACGGGAACCAGGGCGAGCAGACCCAGGGCGATCCGGTTGCGGGGTCCCATCGGTGCAGGCAGGGCTCTCATTCTGCCGGGCTTTGGGCGGGGCGGCAGGGGGCGATCGCTCCTGCCGGGGTGGGGGTGCTAGGGGGCGGGCTTGGCCAGCGGCAGGAGGCACTTGTCGGAATCGCAGCCCGCCGGGCCCGCCTCCTCCAGCTCCCCCCCGTCGTGGCGGCGGAGGGCATCGAAGAAGCTGTCGTTGCGGCGGCGCGCCTTCACCTCGGCTTGGCGGCGTTCGTAGGTGGCCTTGTCGATCGGCTCGAAGGGAAGCCGCGGGAAGGTGGCGTTGGCGTCAAAACGGGCGAGCAGGGCGGCGGAGATGTAGCCATCACCCCGGTCGATCGCCCGGTGGATGGCGTCGGCCAAGGCCTCGATCTCGTGCTCGCGGAATTCGATCGTGGCGGAGGTGTTGTGGGCCGTGTAGTGGCGCTGCACCTGCATGTAGAAATCAAACTGGGCGAGGGCCGAGAAGGTGTTGATCTCCACCTGGTCGGCCCCGGGGAGATTGGCCCAGCTCACCTCCGTGGGGATCTCCACCAGCCACTCGCTGCAACGGGGGTCGAAGGGGTCGTCGAGCAGCCGGCCGTTGCCATCCTTGTCGCTCTGGCTCGGGACGATCGAATAGCCGAAGTCGAGGCAGGCCAGGGCCACTGGATCGTTTTTGCGGAAGGTGATGCGACGGATGAAGCGCTGGGCCTTTGGCGGATGCCAGCCCGGCGAAGCGCCGGTGAGCAGGCTCTTGGTGCCGGCAGGCTGGACGGTGGTGCAGCGGTTCGGGCGGCGCAGGCCGTGGCGGTCGCAGTACTCCCACACCGCCTGATGCACCCCGGTGCGCCAGCGGGTGAGGAAGTGGGCTTCGCGGTCGCGGAAGGAGCGGCCCTCCTCGGAGTCGGGGCGACCCGCCTCCCACCACTGCAGCCAGGGGGTGCCGAAGGCATGCACGAAGAAATCGAACAGGCCGGTGAAGCTCACCCCCACGATCGGATCCCAGGCGCGGCTGCGGCGGTAGCGCTCCACCTCGAAGCGATGGTTGAGCAGGCAAGCCACGGAGAGGGCACCGGCGCGGAAGGCCTCCTCCTGGGCGAGCTCGTCGTGGGGATCGATCTGGTTGAGATGGATCTCCGCCAGGTTGCAGTGAAAGTCGGCGCCGAGGATCTCGCCGCACGGGTTGAGCCCGTAGCGGCCGAGGCGATGCTCCAGCTCGTCGGCGCCGATGCCGGTGTGGTGGAGCTGCAACCAGCGGCTGGCCTCCTCCCGACCCTGGTCGCAGTAGATGCCCACAAACTCCTCCCGCAGCTCCGGGGTGGTGAGCAGATCGGCATTGGAGCGGGCGATCGCCTCCGGCGCAAACTGGATGGCCCCCTCCCCGGAATGGAACTGCTTGGTCACCGCCTCCAGCACGGCGGCCTGGTCGGGGCGGGTGTGGAAGACGCGGGTGTGGTTGGCCATGCGCAGCGCGTCGCGCTCTGGATCGATCCGCCAGTTCCCCTCGCTGTCCTGCTGCCAGAGGTTGTCCTTGGCGGTAGCGGCGGGGGCATCGGCGGCGGAGAACTGGCGCATGCCGGCGCTGCGGCGGATGTTGCCGGCCACGATCGTGACCGCGGCCTCATCGATCAGCAGGCAGCACTCCACCGAGGTGAGCTGACGGCCGCGGGCGCGATTGAGGATCTCCGCCACCCGGCCGTAAAGCTCCCGCAGCTTCACCGGGTTGGCCATGCCGCCGAAGCCGCGCAGCGGTTCCCCCACCGGCCGCACGTCGGCGAGATCCACCGAGATGTGCACGGGCCCGTCGAAGCGGCCGTCGCTGCTGAGCTCCAACAGGAGCCGGTAGCTGTCCACCCAGCCGGAGCGGGTGTCCCCCACCTTGATGGAGACGCGGTGGCCCTCGACGCGATGGGTGGTGTGCTGCTGGCGATCCGGGGCGGGGGTGACGCCGATGTCGCAGACGATCTCGACGGAAAGGAGATTGCGCACCGCCGGCAATCGCTCGATCAGGTGCGGCTCGATGACGGCTCCGGTACCGCAGCCCATCATCGCCAGATCCATCATCAGCGCAAAGGCTTGCCAATCCACCAGGTTGGTGGAGGTGCAGTTGTAGGCGCCGGAGAAGTTTTCGGGGTCATCGATCCAGTCGGTGCCGCCGATCCACAGCCAGCGGCCGGAGGGGAGGGCCTTCTGCTCCCTCTGCATGCGGCGCAGCAGGGTCACCTCGTCGTCGCTGAGGCGGCCGAGCCGCTGCAGCCCCGTGAGGTTGCGTTCCACCACCTCGGGCCAGCTCTCGCGGCTGTGGTCGCGGCGGCGGGAGTAGGTGCGGAAGAACACCGGGTTGGCCGCCGGGGCCGTGGGGGGGAAATGGTCGGAGCCGGGGTTTTGCGTTTCCGCTTCGCCACCCCCCGGGCGGATCTCCAGGCGCGCGGAGGGGGCCGCGTCGGGACGGGAGGGGGTGAGGGTCACAGGCGGAGCAGCAGCGACGTGTCGCAAACCATAAACGCCAGGGATGGGGTCGGCAAGCCTGGCCAGCCCCCAGCGACAGTGCTACAAGGGGGGAAGAGGGGCGCTGCCGATAGGCGCGGGTAGGGGCTTGGCGCCGGCACAGGTGGGAAATTGCCGATCCTGTTTTTCAGTGGAACCCTTAACTTCTGGTAATTGGGGTGAAGGCAGGCAGAAGAAAAAGTGAGAAG
>JBIPMZ010000375.1:0-3914 GCA_044376165.1 Cyanobium sp. | reverse complement strand
GTAGCCATGTGCCTTAAAATCTCATCCAGATTCACTCTGTTATTGGCGATAATCGGAAACCCTGCTTTGTTACCCATTTCCGGGCGATTCTGGGCGGTTTCTTTGTGGGGGCATGGATTGACGCATCCTTGCAGCAAAGTGCCTGAAATCGGCTCTGATTCGTTTATGCATCCTTTTACATTCAACTTGTAATAACTGAAGTACCTGGATAATACTTTGGAAAAAATCAACTCGGCATCACCAATATCTTTTGCCTTAACAATCACCTCATCATGTACGGAAAGAAATACAATGCCGGCATCATGTAACCCCTGCCATACCTTACACATTATTTCAACCTCCTTGCTCTGTAGAAGATAGGCAAGGTTAGAATGCTGCTTTTCCATTGTATGGGGATTAGCCGGCATCTGCTTACTCTTCAAATCATTCACCCATGTTATCCAATCGGAATTCCCAAACATCGCAGCCAATCTTTTATCGGCCGGTGAAAAGGTGATCTCAAAGAACCGATCTTTACCCTCATCCCTTGTTTTTAATTTAGCTTTTTCCCGGATGCTCTCATAAATATCCTGGCCGGCATCGATCCAATTCGAATATTCATTGCTGCCTATTTCATCTCTCAATATCCATCCCAACAATACCGGCTGCATGGTTGCAACATCTAAACTGCCTGTGGGTTCCCCATCCAATAAGATGTTTGGGCGGAATTCCCGGCGAAAATTGCTGACCGGTGTATGCACTCTGCCCGAAAACAAATCAATCTGAAAAAATCTGTCTAAATATTTTGATTGATTATTGTAATGCAGAAACCAATCAAAATACTCTGTGCTGCCTGTGCCTTGTTTCAATGTTACCCTTTTTAGATGCTCACGCATGGATGTAGTTAGCTCATCCAATGGCTCTGTTTGTAGCGGTTTCAATAGGGATATATCAACCTTGCCGGGTTTCAATACATCATAATAGTTAGCCAGATGCCCATTTTTCGTTTCTTTTTTTATGATGGCTATTTCTCCCATTCTTTTCAATGCATCCAAATCAACCCCCCCTAATTCAATTATAGGGATGTGTACCGGTTCCCAATCTTTATCTCTTCGCCGGCTATTATTAAACTGCATGGTTCTGACCAATGTTGGGAAATTATCTGTGGTTATTGTTCTGTGCATCTAACTGAATTAAATTAATGTAGTTTATTAATGTGGTTAACAACTATACTACATTGCCCCCCTATATATAGGGGGCATATAATGTAGTTAGGTTTAATGTGATTGATAAGAATATTTTGCAGCTCTGGCATTTAACCCATTATGTGTTATCCATTTCCTATCGGCATCCTGGTAATAAGTGATTAATTGCTGAATTGAATTATTCGAAATGGGAATGCTAAATGATTGCCATTGTATTTTCAATCTATTCTGCAAATCTGCATATCCGATTGAATTTGTATCGCTGAAAACCTTTGCCAATATCTTGTGATGCATTCCCGGTTCAACATTAAACGGATTAAAAGGTTTCCTCCCACCAGGTTTATCCCCATCCCCTTTTGTCTGGTAATCAGGTAGCAATTCAGGCAATCCATCATTATTGATACGGAATGCAAATGGATTGAAACTTATATCTCTGGTATCATTCGGGTTAACTATTGAGATACTCTTATCCCTTGTATCTACTTCAACTGAAATGTGGGTTTCACACTTATTGATTAATTCAGTACCCAAATGACCTCTGGCAAAATCATTTCCCTTATTCTGATGTATGATAGTAACAATATGCAACAAATTAATGGCTGACCATTGCATTAAAAAAGTAATCAACTCAAATGATTCATCTGGTGAATTGAAATCTTTTATCAAATCTCTACATCCATCGATCACCACCAATCCAATATCCTTTTGGGGATTTTCATGATTGAGTGCCTGATTGATTAATTCCCGGCGTACGGTTGGATTGAATGGTCTCAAATCGTGGTACTCCAAATTTGTCGGTACATTGATATTAGCTAATCGTAAAACCCTCTTTAATGATAACCATGTCCGCCGCCGGCCTTGCTCTGTATCAAAAAAAAGTATCCTCCTTTTATCCTTTGGCAATTCTACCTCAAAGGGCCCTGCATCAAAAGTTCCCCCCTCTGCCGCCGCTGCCACTATTAAATTAGTAGTGAAACTTTTTTTGCTTTTTGCTTTTCCTGATATAACAGAGAAATGCCCCAATGAGCCATATTCGATGGGTTTCATTTCATCCTTAATCCAGATACAAACTTGTTCCTCATCAGGTTCATCGGTATGAAGTACCCTGCTTTCTCGCAATAATTTCCCCCAATCAATCTCTTCATACCCTGTAACTTTTGTACCTTTGTTCTCTGTGGTTTTATCGGTGTATTGGCGGTCTTGTGAGCCGCCTTTTTTTGTACTATCACTCATGGCTTGGCCCTCCTTATATTCGGTTTCTCATACCGCTGCAAACTATCGATGCTTGCCATGATTTCAGAATGTTTGAAATATACCCGGCTGCCCATTTTATGTTTCTGCAATCGGCCGGCTCTCTCCCATTGCCACAATGTTACAAGGGATACTTTTAGCAATGCCGCCGCCTCTTTTGCAGTCAACAACTGATCGGATTGCTCTTCCTGGTGCTGATGCTTCAACTCGGCCCTAACTACTGCCCGGAATGCATCTAACAATGCATCCAATTCGATTGGTGATAATATTAACTTATCCATTGCCGTTACCGCCTCCCTCCGGTGATGTAGGGTTAACGACTTGCCGCATCTTTTCCAAATGTGCTATATCGAAGAATAATTTTTTTGTACCTACTTTGGTACATTGCAATACTCCGGCCTTAACCCACCTTTGAATAGATAAAGGGGTTACTTGTAAAAATTCGGCTGCTTTTTTTTGATTGACCTTGTTAGCCATTTTTGAAAGTGATTAAAAATTAATAATCAGACGTAACTCAAACGTCCATTTACTTTGCCCACACCAAATAATTTTGGCATTGTGGACTTTTTTTTTAATCTCTTTCTCCTTTCTCGGCGTTGACTTAATTTAGATAGTTTTTCAAGTGTCAATCTTTTGTGACGGGTTGAAAAAAATCTCAATGAATCAAGTGGTACTTTCAGACAAAGAAATTGGGTAAGAACTATTTTAATCAAGTGCCTTATCAGCGGCTTGAAGTTATCCAAGTGCCTTATCAGCGGGTTGGATACAATACAAAGCTATATAGACAATCAAATAAAACTTAACTGACTTATTCCCAAAAATGATATTATGAGTGCAGCAAGTATGTCAAACAATCACAAAATTCAATGTGGCAAAGGATTTCAGCGATATGCAACTGCATAAACGACTTTTTCACACCATGTTTATAAAACAGAAAAAACCTTATCAGGCCTGCATAGTAGGGTGAAAAACTTTACTATCAACAAGAAATTTATTTATCCTGCCACTTTCATCATTTTATCCGGGCCGATAATCTTTAATGACCAATTCTTTTTCCGATTGAATTCAGCCATTCGCTTGGCCGCTTGCTCTTTAGTGATGCGGATATATCGTAAAAATGATTTCTCACTCTGATGCCCTGTGATTTTCATCAAATCAATTACCGGGAATCCCTCCAGATAGTAATTGGTAGCAAACGACCGCCGGGCAGTATGGCTGCTAATACAATCGCATAACTCCAATTTTGATTCAGTTAATAGCCGGCCGGCATCTGTCAATCCTGCCATCCTTGCCGACTCTTTGATGTAGGTATTAAATTTCTGATCGCTGATTTTCTTTGGTAATCTATTCTCACTCTTCTTATACTTACTGAATATCTCTAATACAATCGGGTTACATGGTATAACCACCAATTCACCGGTTTTCTTTGTCATGATGCGGATGTAGGTTTCCCCATCCATTTTAATGATGTTTTCCGGC
>JBIPMZ010000153.1:0-5829 GCA_044376165.1 Cyanobium sp. | reverse complement strand
CCGGGATCACTACCGCGCCCTTGTGCATGACAACCCCGATCTGGTGGCCTTCTTCCAGCAGGTGACACCGATCGAGGAGATCAGCAAACTGCAGATCTCCAGTCGGCCGGCACGGCGCAAGGGGGGCGCCAAAGACCTCTCCAGCCTGAGGGCCATCCCCTGGGTTTTCGGCTGGACCCAGAGCCGTTTCCTACTGCCCAGCTGGTATGGCGTCGGTCATGCTCTGCAGTCCGAACTGGATGCCGACCCCGGCCAGATGGAACTTCTCCAGCTTCTCTACCAGCGCTGGCCCTTCTTCCGCATGCTCATCTCCAAGGTGGAGATGACCCTCTCTAAGGTTGATTTGGAGCTCGCCCAACACTACGTTAGCTCCCTCGGCAGACCGGAGAATCGCGAGGCCTTCGAGGCGATCTACGCCGCCATCGCCGCGGAGTTCGCCCTCACCCGCGATCTGGTGCTGCAGATCAGCATGCACAGCCGCCTCCTCGACGGCGATCCGGGCCTGCAGCTTTCGGTCGACCTGCGCAACCGCACGATTGTGCCCCTGGGCTTTCTGCAGGTGGCCCTGCTGCGCCGACTGCGGGACCAGAACCAGAACCGCCAGCCGCCGATGAGCGAGAGCGCCCCTGGCGAGGGGGATGGGGATGGCCGCACCTACAGCCGCAGCGAACTGCTTCGGGGCGCCCTTCTCACCATCAACGGCATCGCGGCCGGCATGCGCAACACCGGCTGAGCGCCCCTCCCCCCTTGCTCCCCTTCCGCAGCCAACCCCAGGTCCCCCGTCTGCGCGAGGGCTACCGACTCCTCCACGACGAGCCACCGTCGGTGGAGGAGCTCAATCGCCTGCTGGTGGCCTGTGGCGAAAGCCCCCGCCCACCGGAACGGTGGAAGCGGGCGCTGGACCGGAGCCATGGCCAGCTGGCCCTGATCGACCCCCGGGGTCGGCTCACCGGATACGTTCGCGTCACCACCGACCAAGCCCTCAACGCCAATCTCTGGGACCTGCTCAGCGATCCAGCAGACCCCGCCCGCGAGGAGGTGCTCACCGTCTTGGTGCAGGGAGCCCTGGCCCGCCTGCGGCGGGAGCTGAGCGGCTGCAGCATCTCGATCTCCGCACCGCAGGAATCGTTGCCAGCCCTGATTCGCGCAGGATTCGTGGTGGACCCGGGGGGAATCCGGGCCATGGGCCTGCGGCTGGGGGAAGGCTGAGGGCCCAGGCCAGGGCCTGGGTGGGAAGGGTTGGGGGGCTGGGGGCCAAAAGGCCCGGGCAGCGAGCATGGAGGGACTCGAACCCCCGACACTCAGAACCGGAATCTGATGCTCTATCCAACTGAGCTACATGCCCAACATCAGGAACGACACCCTCCCCGATCGCTCGGGCCAGGTTGACGGTGCTGATGGCGTTACCTTAGCGGTCGACCGCCCCCGAACCATCCGGCTGCAACGCCTGGAGCTGCGGCACTTCCGCAACATCGCCAGCCTGAAGCTGGCGTTGACGGAGCCGCGTCTGCTGGTGGTCGGCCCCAATGGCGAAGGCAAGTCGAACCTGCTGGAGGCGGTGGAGCTGCTCACCTGCCTGCGCTCCCATCGCTGCAGCCAGGACCGCGATCTGATCCGCCACGGCAGCGAAGGAAGCCGCCTCTGGGCGGGGGATGACGAGGGGGACAGCCGGGAACTCCAGCTGCGCCGCAGGGGCGGTCGCGTGGCCCTGCGCAACGGCAAACCGCTGGAGCGGCAACTCGACCTGCTGGGCCGGCTGCGCTGCGTGGGCTTCAGCAGCCTCGATCTGGATCTCGTGCGGGGGGAGCCGGCCCAACGCCGCCAGTGGCTCGACCGGGTGGTGCTGCAGCTGGAGCCCCCCTTTAGCGCCCTGCTGAGCCGGTTCGGGCGCCTGCAACGGCAGCGCAGCCAGCTGCTGCGCCGCGGCCTGGCGGCCGGGCAGCGGGACGCTCTGCTCGATGTCTTCGACCAGCAGATGGCGGTGCTGGGCACGCGGCTGCACCGCCGCCGCCACCGGGCGCTGCGGAGGCTCGAACCGCTGGCGGGCCTCTGGCAGGAGCGGCTGGGTGGCGGCGGGGAACCGTTGGCCCTGCGCTACCGCAGCGGCACGATCCTCGATCTGGGGGAGGCGGAGGTGGAGGAGGCCTGGCGCCAGGCGATGGAGGAGCAGCTGCGGCGGCAGCGGAGCGAGGAGCTGCGACTGGGCACCTGTCAGGTGGGCCCGCAGCGCGACGAAATCGAGCTGCAACTGGCGGGACAGCCGGCCCGTCGCTACGGCTCCGCCGGACAGCAGCGCACCTTGGTGCTCTCTCTGAAGTTAGCGGAGCTGGAGCTGGTGGGCCAGGTGGTGGGCCATCCACCGCTGCTACTGCTCGACGATGTGCTGGCGGAGCTGGATCCCGTACGGCAGCAGCTGCTGCTCGAGGCCGTCGGCGAAGGCCACCAATGCCTGGTGAGCGCCACCCACCTGGAGGCCTTCCGCGGCGGCTGGAGCCGTGCCGCCCAGGTGGTGCGCATGCAGGCCGGGGCGCTCAGTGCCGCCTGATCGGGCGCCAAGGCCCCTGCTTTCGCGCTCCATCCCGTAGGGTGAGTGCTTTCGCCGAGATTCGATGAACCAGAGCCTGTCCTGCCTGCACCCCAACCCGGGATGGTCCGCTTCCGACGACAAACCCCAGGCCTCTAGCTTCAGCGGCGAAGCGATCGGCAAACACTGCATCCTCGAGCTCTACGACTGCAACCCGTCGAAGCTCGATGACGAAGCTTTTCTCAGGGACACCATCACAACAGCAGCGAAACGTGCCGGTGCCACCCTCCTCAATCTCATCACCCATCGCTTCCAGCCCCAGGGCGTCACGGGCCTGGCCCTGCTGGCGGAGTCGCACATCTCCATCCACACCTGGCCGGAGTCCGGCTACGCGGCGGTGGACGTCTTCACCTGCGGCGATCACACCATGCCCGAGAAGGCCTGCCTCACGCTGGCGGCGGAGCTCGACTCCCAGCATCACAAGCTCACCAGCTTTCGCCGCGAGACCCCGTCCGGGGTGGAGGGCGCCGACCGTGAGCCCAACCCGGGCCTCGCCGCCCCGGTGAACTAACCCGGCGAACGGGCGCCGGAGCCGCCTCCACGACCCGAGCTCTCCCCATCCGGGTCTAGGCCCTGCGCGCCGCGCAGGCCTCGGTTGAGCTTGCCGCTCACCAATCCCTCCAGATCGAGGCCAACGGCCTGGAATCCGAGGGAGCGGAAGGCAGCTACGAGCTCCTCCCGCAGGGCACCGCCCGCGAGCTTCTCCAAGGCGCCCGCCAGGGCGGCAGCGGGCAGCTCGATGCGGGCCACCTCCCCGTGGCTGCGCACCCGGAGCTCGGCGAAACCCCGTTGCCGCAGCCAATCCTCGGCGGCGGCTACCCGCCGCAGGCGAGCGGCGCTGATCGATTCTCCGTAGGGGAAACGGGAGGCCAGGCAGGGCTGCGCGGGCTTGTCCCACCAGGGCAGGCCGAGGGCTCGGGAGATCTGGCGCACCCCCGCTTTGTCGATGCCGGCCTCGGCCAGGGGCGAGAGAACGCCGTGCTCCCGGGCGGCCCGCAGGCCGGGGCGATGGTCCCCGAGGTCGTCGAGGTTGACGCCATCCACCACCCGGGCCCCATCGGCTGCCGCCGCGATGGGGGCCAGTAGCCCGTGCAGCTCCCGCTTGCAGGCATAGCAGCGGTCCTCCGGGTTGCTGGCGTAGGCGGGATCGGCCAGCTCCGTGGTGGGCAACTCCCGATGCCGCAGCCCCAACCAAGCCGCTTGCGCTCGGGCCTCCTCCCGCAGATGGGGGGCCAGGGCAGGGGAAACCCCGGTGATGGCCAAAGCCCCCTGGCCGAGGCGCTCCACCGCCAGGGCGGCCACCAAGGCGCTGTCCACCCCGCCGGAATAGGCCACCACCACCCGATGCAGGCCCTCCAAGCGCCCCCGCACCTCCGCCAGGGAACGCGCCAAGGGCGGAGGCAAGGCCTCTTGCAAGCGGAACGAACTACCCGTTGTCATGGGGAAAATCCTGGCAACTCCCAGGAAGCGGTGGGGGGATCCCACCAGGCTCGTTAGCATCCCCCTCTGCCCCCTCGGCCGATGACCGCCCCCAGCAGCCCCTCCCAGAGGTCCCAGCGGGCCCCCGGCCGCGGCATTGGCATCCGCACGGCGGCCGGCAGCGATGAACGCGCCCTCGGCCAGTTGCACGTCTACGACGGGGATGGAAAGGGCAAGAGCCAGGCGGCCCTCGGGGTGGTGCTGCGCACCATCGGCCTGGGCATCTGTGAGCAGCGCCGCACCCGCGTGCTGCTGCTTCGCTTTCTGAAGGGTCCCGGGCGCTCCTACGACGAAGATGCCGCGATTGAGGCGCTGCAGCAGGGCTTCCCCCACCTGATCGATCAGGTGCGCACCGGCCGCGCCGAATTCTTCAGCGCCGAGCAGGCCACCCGCTTCGACCACCAGGAGGCAAAGCGCGGCTGGGACATTGCCCGGGGGGCGATCGCCAGCAACCTGTACTCCGTGCTGGTGCTCGACGAGCTGAATCCGGTGCTCGACCTGGGCCTGCTGGAGGCGGCCGAGGTGGCGCGCACCCTGGCCGCACGCCCACCGGGCATGGAGATCATCTCCACGGGCCGCGGGGCGCCCCGGGAGCTGGTCCAGCTCGCCGATCTCCACTCCGAGATGCGCGCCCATCGCCGCGGCGAGACGGGGGAGGAACGACAGGGCGGAGGGCGCGGCATCGACGGCATCGAGATCTACACCGGAGACGGCAAGGGCAAGAGCACCAGCGCCCTGGGGAAAGCCCTGCAGGCGATCGGCCGAGGCATCAGCCAGGACAAGAGCCACCGGGTTCTGATCCTGCAGTGGCTCAAGGGCGGCAGCGGCTATACCGAGGACGCGGCGATCGCAGCGCTGCGGGAGAGCTACCCCCACCTGGTGGATCACCTGCGCTCAGGCCGCGATGCCATCGTCTGGCGCGGCCAACAGCAGCCGATCGACTACGTGGAAGCCGAGAGGGCTTGGGAGATCGCCCGGGCGGCAATCTCGAGTGGCTTGTACAAAACCGTGATCCTCGACGAACTCAATCCCACCGTGGATCTGGAACTTCTGCCGGTGGAGCCGATCATGCAAACCCTCCTGCGCAAGCCGGCGGAGACGGAGGTGATCATTACGGGCCGCTGCAAAAGTCGACCCGCTTTCTTCGATCTGGCCAGCGTGCACTCCGAGATGGTCTGCCACAAGCATTACGCCGAGCGGGGCGTAGACCTCAAGCGGGGCGTTGACTTCTGAAGCCGACGCCGACGCTTGAAGCCGGCGCCGACCGCCACCCCCCGCTCACCCCCCCATGGAGTCGACCAGGTCCAACGACAGCCGGCGGATCGAGGCGTTGGCCCGTCGCTCCAGTCCACGAGCCAGATCGCGCGTCAGCCCCATCTGACGGGCAGTGGCACTGAGGCTCAGGGGCTCGGCGGTGCCGATCCCGTAGCGCAGGCGCAGCAGTTCGGCCTCCTGGTCCGGCAGCTCGGCGAGCCTGTGGTGGAGGTCCTGGCGAACCAGGGATGACTCCATCTGCTGCTGGGGGGTGCTGATCGGACAGACCAACGTGTCCATCAGGGTCAGATCGGTGCCATGGCCCTGACGGGCGTCCAAGCTCAGGGGCTGCTGGGCTCGGAACAGCACTTCCCGCACATCGAGAGGTTTGAGGCCCGTGGCAGCCGCCAGTTCCGCCAGGCCTGGATCGCGGCCCAGACGCTGCCCCAGGTTCTGCTGGGCCTGCCGGAGCCGGTGCAGCTGGGCCACCATCGTGGAGGGCAGGCGGATGG
>JBIPMZ010000152.1:0-5831 GCA_044376165.1 Cyanobium sp. | reverse complement strand
GCAGGCCAGGGTGGGCCCCGCACCCCGCTCCCACACCCGCATCACCAGGTGATCCGGCGCCAGCACTTGCACGAAATGCACATTGGTGCGGGCGGGAAAGGCGGGGTGGTGTTCCAGGAGCGGGCCCAAGCGTTCCAGTTCCACCTCCGCCAGCTCCGCGACGGGGATCACCAGATGGGGATTCCCCATCCCCACCGCCGCCACCCGCAGCCGTTGCCCCTCCACTTCCAGCTCCCCCTCCGGGAGGCCGTGGGGCCCTGCGGGGAGGGTGGTGGGCACCTGGGAGGGCTCCAGGTAGGGAGCTCCCATGTCCACCTGGATGGCCCCGTCCTCCATCAGCTGGGGCACGATCCGCCCGGCCAGGGTCTCCACCTGCCAGCTGCGCCCCGGCAGATCCCCGTCGCTGTCCGCCAGGAAGCGAGCCAGGCAACGGATGCCATTGCCGCACATCTCCGGCTCGCTGCCATCGGCATTGAAGATGCGCATGCGCAGCTCGCCCCCCTGCCGCGGCGGCAGGGCCAGGATCAGGCCGTCGCCGCCCACGCCGAAACGGCGGTCGCAGAGCCGCTGCACCGCCTCGGGGGTGAGCCCGAAGCTGCCGTCCGGCTCCGCTTCCGCCCGGCCGTCGAGGATCAGGAAATCATTGCCGAGTCCCTGATATTTGCTGAAGGGAAGCACCGTCTTAACCTGCCATGTCGGCTCGATCCTATGCAAAGTTTCTTCGAGCGCCGCGGCCCCCGGCTCGACACCACCCTCCCCAGCGTCCGCCACGTTCAGGAGCTGATCCGCAATCGCACGATGGTCAGCCTCCAGCTGCTGGGGGGCCACGAACTGGAGGGCACCATTCATTGGCAGGACAATCAGTTTCTGGGCGTGCGTCAGGACGCCAACCGGCCCCTGCTGCTCATCAACCGCGATGCGATCGCGGTGCTCCGCGCCCTGATCTAAGGCGCAGGTGCCCTCCGCCCGCCCGCCCCCGCCAGCGGCTGGGCCCGCTATGGCACGATCGGCCCAGCACGATCGGCCCCGAGCGCAACCCGTGAGCGATTCCTCCCGCTACGAGCCCGCCGCGATCGAGGCTCGCTGGCAGAAGCACTGGCAGGAGATCGCCCTCGACGCCACCCCGGAAGCGGCGGAAGGGCAGCCCCCCTTCTACGCCCTCTCGATGTTTCCCTACCCCTCGGGGAGCCTGCACATGGGCCATGTGCGCAATTACGTGATCACTGACGTGATCGCCCGGATGCAGCGCCTGCGCGGCTGCGCCGTGCTCCACCCGATGGGCTGGGATGGCTTCGGCCTGCCGGCGGAGAACGCCGCCATCGAGCGGGGCAGCGATCCGGCGGAATGGACGCGCTTCAACATCGCCCAGATGCGCGCCCAGCTGCAGCGCCTCGGACTCTCGATCGACTGGAGCCGCGAGGTCACCACCTGCTACCCGGAGTATTACCGCTGGACCCAGTGGCTGTTCCTGCAGTTCCTCGACGCCGGGCTGGCTTACCAGAGCGAAGCGCTGGTGAACTGGGATCCGGTGGATCAAACGGTGCTGGCCAACGAGCAGGTGGATGCCGACGGCCGCTCCTGGCGCTCCGGAGCCCTGGTGGAGAAGCGGCGCCTGCGCCAGTGGTTCCTGCGCATCACCGCCTACGCCGGGGAGCTGCTCGACGATCTGCCCAAGCTCACGGGCTGGCCGGAGCGGGTGCGCACAATGCAGGCCAACTGGATCGGCCGCTCCACCGGCGCCGAACTCCACTTCCCGCTGCTCGATGCCACCGGTGCCCCCACCGGCGAGAGCCTCACGGTGTTCAGCACCCGGCCGGAGACGATCTACGGCGCCAGTTTCTTGGTGCTGTCCCCGGAGCACCCGCGCCTGGCGAGCCTCACGGCGGAAGCCCACCGCGAGGCCGTGCTGGCCTTCACGGATCTGGTGAGCCGCCAGAGCGAGCAGGAACGCACCGCCGAGGACCGCCCCAAGCGGGGGGTGCCGATCGGCACCCGGGTGCGCAACCCCGCCACCGGGGAGGCGATCCCCCTCTGGATCGCCGACTACGTGCTCGCCGACTACGGCACCGGCGTGGTGATGGGGGTGCCCGCCCATGACACCCGCGATTTCCTCTTCGCCCGCCACTACGAGCTGCCGGTGCGGCAGGTGATCATCCCCGAGGGCAGCGACGCGGAGGCCTTTGCGGGGGGCGCCTGGTTGGAGGGGGGCGTGATGATCCACTCCGGCCCCTATGACGGCCTCCCCTCGTCGGAGGCAAGGCAGCGGATCATCGCCGCTGCCGAGGCGGCCGGTTGGGGCCAGGCCAAGGTGCAATATCGGCTGCGCGACTGGTTGATCTCCCGCCAGCGCTACTGGGGTTGTCCGATCCCGGTGATCCATTGCGACCGCTGCGGGGTGGTGCCCGTGCCGGAGGAGCAGCTGCCGGTGAAGCTGCCCACCGGCCTGCGTTTGGAGGGGCGCGGCGGCTCACCGCTGGCGAAGCTGGAGGCCTGGGGGTCGGTGCCCTGCCCGCGCTGCGGCGCCCCGGCCTGGCGGGAGACCGACACCATGGACACCTTCATGTGTTCCAGCTGGTACTACCTCCGCTACACCGACGCCCATAACCCTGAGCTCCCCTTCGCCCGGGAGGCGGTGGATCGCTGGCTGCCCGTGGATCTTTACGTGGGGGGGATCGAACATGCCATCCTCCATCTCCTCTACTCCCGCTTCTTCACCCGTGTGCTGCGCGACCGAGGTTTGCTCGGGGTTGCGGAGCCCTTCGCCCGCCTGCTCACCCAGGGCATGGTGCAGGGCATCACCTATCGCAATCCCCACACGGGGCGCTTCGTGCCACCGGCGGCGATTGCCGATCCCAGCGATCCCCGCGATCCGGTGGATGGCCAGCGGCTGGAGGTGAGCTACGACAAGATGTCGAAATCGAAGCACAATGGCGTCGACCCCACAACGGTGATCGAGAAGTACGGCGCCGATACGGCCCGGATGTTCATCCTCTTCAAAGCCCCCCCCGAGAAGGATCTGGAGTGGGACGACGCGGATGTGGAGGGGCAGTTCCGATTCTTGCAACGCCTCTGGCGCCTGGTGGACGGGGCCGTGGGCCGGGGCCTGTGCCTGGCCGACCGCAGCACCGCCGCCAGCGATCCCCTGCCCCCCGATCTCACGCCAGGGGAACGGGAGCTGCGCCGCGCCGTCCATACCGCCATTCAGGAGGTGAGCGCCGATCTGCTGGGGTCGCTGCAATGCAACACGGCCGTTTCCGAGCTGATGAAGCTGGCGAACGCCATGGGCAGCCAGCTGGAGGAGGCGGGCGAGGCGGTGGCGCGGGAAGCGCTGCGCACCCTGCTGGTGCTGCTGGCCCCCTTCGCGCCCCATCTGGCCGAGGAGCTGTGGCACCGCCTCCAGGGAGGGGGGAGTGTGCATCGCCAGGGCTGGCCGCTCTTGGACGAGACCGCCCTGCGGCGCGACACGATTGCGCTGGTGATCCAGGTGAAGGGGAAGGTGCGCGGCAGCCTGGAAGTACCCGCCGACTGCGACGCCGCCACCCTGGAGCGGTTGGCGCTCTCCAGTGAAATCGCCGAGCGCTGGCTGGAGGGTCGCCCGCCGCGGCGGGTGATCGTGGTGCCGGGGAAGCTGGTGAATCTGGTTCCCTAGCCCCGCCGCACCCGCAGGGTTTCGGGGTCGCCCCACGACCCGCTGGCCCGGTAGCCCCGGGGGTTGGCGCAGAGGTGGCGCAGGCTCCAGTAGAGCGGCTCGGGGCTGGGGAGGGCCAGGGCCTCCTGCAGCTCCGCCAGGCTCCTCTCCCGGCCATCGGCGAGCTCGCCCTCTAGGCGCTGCTGCAAATCGAGCACCACGGCGGCGGCCTTCTTGCCCGCCTCCACCCCCGGCTGGTCGTAGGCGTTGATGTCCACCAATTCGGCGTAGAGGCCCACCGCGCGCTCAAACAGGGCGATCAAGGCGCCAAGGGTTCGGGCATTGAACTGCCCCACGGTGATCGTCAGGCTCTGGCGACCCCCCTCGCTCAGGGCGGAGCGGGTGCCCTGCAAAAAGCCTTCCAGGAAGTCGCCGGGCTGCTCACCATGGAGGGGGGGAACGTCGTCGGGATCGTCGAGCGCCTCCAGGAAGGTGACGAAGAAGTTGTCGATGCCATCCCGCAGTTGTTGCACATAGGCGTGCTGGTCGGTGGAGCCCTTGTTTCCGTAGACCGCCAACCCCTGGTGCACCACCTGGCCCTGGCGATCGAGCCGCTTGCCGAGGCTCTCCATCACCAGCTGCTGGAGGTAGCGGCTGAACACCTCCAGCCGATCCCGGTAGGGCAATACCACCATGTCCCGCCGGCCCTTGCCGTCGCCGGCGACGAACCAGGCGGCCGCGAGCAGGGCCGCGGGATTGGCCAGCAGCTCGGTGCGGCGGGTGGCCCGGTCCATGGTGGCGGCGCCGTCCAGGAAGGCCCGCAGATCGGCCCCGATCAGGGCGGCGGGCAACAACCCCACGGCGCTGGTGATCGAAGTGCGACCCCCCACCCAGTCGAACATGTCGAAGCGGCGCAGCCAGCCCTCCGCCTCGGCCCGCTGGTCGAGCTGGCTGCCGAGCATGG
This sequence comes from Cyanobium sp., assembly GCA_044376165.1. Lineage (GTDB taxonomy): Bacteria > Cyanobacteriota > Cyanobacteriia > PCC-6307 > Cyanobiaceae > Cyanobium. The sequence continues at coordinate 1,239 of JBIPMZ010000152.1, read as the reverse complement.
TCACCGCCACGGCCTGCTGGCTCCAATGGCCCCCCGCCGCTTCGAGGCGGGCGCGGCTCTGCTCCATGCCCAGGCGGGGCTCGGGGGTCCCGCCGGACTTGCTCACCACGATCACCAGCGTGGTGCGCAGCCTGGCTCCCAGGGCGGCAAGGGTGCGGCTGATGCCCTGGGGGTCGACGTTGTCGAGAAAGTGGAAGGGAAGTCCGGCACCCTGCCGCTGCAGGGCGCGAAGGATCAACAGCGGGCCGAGCCCGGAGCCCCCGATACCGATCCAAAGCACATCGGTGAACGGACCCTCAGGGGAGCTCACGCTGCCGCTGCAGACCTCCTGGCCAAACGTCTCGAGGCGTTCGATCTCGCTGGTGATGTGGGCGCCGGCTTGGGGGTCGGGGGCCAGCTGGGGAGCCCGCAGCCAGTAGTGCCCCACCTTGCGCTGCTCATCGGGGTTGGCGATCGCGCCACCCTCCAGGGCTTGCATCGCGGCAAAGGCCCGGGCGAAGCGCGGTTCGAGCGCCTCCAGATCCTCGCGGCGGATGGCCATGCGGCTGACGTCCAGCCAAAAACCCATCTCCTCGTCATGCCAGAGGAGGGAACGGAAACGCTGCCAGAGAACGGCAGGATCCTGGCCGTCCAGCGGCGGGAGGGGGGGGATGGCCACGGCGGTGCCGCTCCTGGGCCCACAGACCGTATCCAGGCGGGTCGAGGGTCGGCAAGCCATGCGGGCTGTGTGTGGGCCAGCGGACGCGCCGCGCACCCGGATACAACGTGTTGTGAAAAGAACGTTAAAGTATTCTGACAGTCCTATCCCCAGCTCCCCTCCACTTCCGCCCTCTCCGTCTTCCGACCCCACCATCTTCCGCCCCGCTCCCCGGGCGCCATCCCGCAGCGGTGGGCCCTTTCAAGCGGCCTCAAGACCCAGGTCCCTGAGATCCATACAACGATCCCCGACCTCGATTCCGATCCCTCGCCATCGGTCCCCTTACCCATTCAGGCCTACCCTCCCCTCGGTCCGTGTCCCTTCGCCGCCGGCTCCCCGTCCCGCTCCGGTTTCCAGGTCGGTTGATCACCGGCCTGGGGGGCCTCGCCTGCCTGGCTGCCGCAGGGCTCGGGTTCTTCCACACCCTGCGACCCCCCCAGCTCGTACTCGTCACCGACCCCGGGCTTTTGGAGAGCGTGAGCAACCGGGGCAACGACCCCAGCGCCTCCTCCAGCGAGGGCCAGCGCCCCGATCCCACCGAT